>JBJSXS010001002.1:0-2414 GCA_046086545.1 Gemmata sp. | reverse complement strand
CCGCGACGCCGCCCGCGGCGCTCGCAGTTCCCCAACTGTTGCGCCCCACTTGCCGTTTGCCGCGCTTGTCGCGGCGAGATTCTTGTGCCACGAATGGGAATGGAAACATCGCACGCGGCGCGCGCCCCGGGCGCCGAACCGCGCGCGCCTGAGCCCGGCTCTGCGTTTTCGAAGTGGCTGCTCGGGCCGCTCCTGCTCGCGGTCGCGACCACGGGGTTCGGGCTCGCCGCCGGGGGGCACTTCCGGCCGAAGGTGGGGTACGTCAGCGACTTCACGCAGGACTGGCTCTCGGCGCGCGAGGCCGTCGCGGGCCGGCCCGCTTACGGCGACCTGTGGGAAGCGCTGCGCCGCCACTTCGACGGCGCTGAGCCGCCGCTCGACTTCCTCCGGTGGAACGCGCACCCGCCCGGCTCCATCCTGCTCGCATTGCCTCTCGCGTACCTGGCCCACGAGTACGCGTTCTTCGCGTGGAACCTCGCCACGTTCCCGCTGTTCGTGCTGTCGGTGTGGGTCGTGCTGGCCGAACTCGGTGGCGGTTGGAGCTGGCGGCGCGCGGCGCTCTCGGCCGCGCTCGTCGCGACCGTAGGCATCACCTGTTTCCCGCTGCTGCAGCAGGTGGTGATGGGGCAGTACAACGCGCTGCTCGGGTTTCTCATCGCCCTGGCCTGGGCCGCGGACCGGCGCGGCAACGGGGCGCTCGCGGGCGCTGCCATCGGGCTCGCGGCGGCGATCAAACTGTTCCCCGCGTTCCTGCTCCTCTATTTGCTCGGGACCCGCCGCTGGCGCGCGACAGGTGCCGCGGTGGGCGTCTTTCTGGCCGTGAACGCGGCGGCACTGGGCGCGTTCGGGGCCGGGGCGTACCGGACGTACCTGTTCGAGGCGGTCCCGGAGGTGTCCGCGCGGTACGCGACGCGCTGGCACAACCTGTCGCTCCCGGCGTTCTGGCTCCGCCTGTTCGGCCCGACCCCCGAGAGCCGCATCGTCGCCTTGGCCCCGCTCCCGGCGCTGGGTAAGATGTTGGCGGCGGTGAGCCAGTTGGCGGTTGCGGCGGTAACGCTCCTGGCGGCCTGGCGCGCGACCTCACTCGCCGCGCGGGACGGGGCGTTCGCGCTTGCGGTTACGGGAATGGTTCTCGTCTCGCCGATCTCCTGGTCGCACTACCTCATCATGCTCGTGATGCCCGTCGGGCTGCTCGCGGTTCGCCTATTCAGTTCTCCGTGGCGGTGGGCGCTGGTGGCGTGCGTGCTGGTGATGTGGCTCCCGGACCATTTTGCGGTGCGGCTCACGTTCGGGCCCGAGTTCGTGGAGCTGCTGTCGGTCCAGCGGCACCCGCCCTTTTCGCCCGCTCAGAACCTCTTGCTCGTCTCCGCGCAACACTACGCGGTGCTGGGGCTGTTCCTACTCCTCCTTCGGTTCCCGACTGCGGCCCCCGCCCCTTCGGGGGGCACCGCGTGACCACGAAGACAGTCGGCACTTCCGCTGCTGCGGTGCAACAGGAGGTGCCCGGCGCGCCGACCGCGCCGCCGGCGTGGGGGATGGCGCGCACCGTCGTGTGGGGCTCTTTGGCGGTGCTGGCGGTGGTCTGGTTCGGGCCGCTCTTCCTCAGCGCCTTGCGCCCGTCCGACGGCGGGCACGGGGACTTCACCCAGGAGTGGCTGTCGGCGAAGAACGTGCGCGCCGGCCTGCCGGTGTACGCGCCGCAGGCGGAGACGTACCCGCTGCACATGGGGCGCGAGCCCGAGATGCCCGAGCACCTGCTCGCCTGGAACGCGCACCCGCCGGTCACCGTGCTGCTCGGCCTGCCGTCCGCCTGGCTCGGGTATGCCGACGCGCACCTCGTCTGGAACCTGCTGTCGCTCTTAATGTTAGGCGCGGCCGTCGTCCTCGTGATCCGGGAACTGGGCGTCCCGTTCCGCCCACTGTCCGTGCTGCCGCTGGTCGCGCTGACGATGCTGTGCCACCCGCTGTACAACCACCTCTCGCACGGCCAACTGAACGCGCTTCTGGCGCTCCTCGTCGTGCTGGCGTGGGCCGCCGACCGGCACGGCCGCACCGGGTGGGCCGGCGGCTTGCTCGGCGCCGCGGCCGCGATCAAGCTGTTCCCGGCGTTCCTGTTCCTCTACTTCGTCTGCACGAGGCGGTGGCGCGCGGTACTCGCCGGGGCGGCGGTGTTCGTCGCGCTGAACGCACTGGCCGCCGGCGCGCTCGGCCTCGACGCGTACCGCGACTACGTGCGGGTCGTGGTCCCGAGCGTGGCCGCCAAGTACCAAACGTTCTGGCTGAACGTGTCCCTGGCCGGGTTCTGGCTGCGGGTGTTCGCCCCGGACCCACGGCACGCCGAACCGCTCGTCCACGCGCCGCTGCTCGGCACCCTTATCGCGAACGGTCTGCGCCTCGCGGCGGCGCTGGCCGCC
>JBJSXS010001001.1:0-6228 GCA_046086545.1 Gemmata sp. | reverse complement strand
CGAAGCCGGCCGCGCCGGCGATCGGCTTCGCCGCCATCAGGTCGACGAACTCGACCGTCGCGGTCAGCCCGGCGCGAACCGGCACCTTCTTCGTCACGCTCACCGTCTCCCCGTCGCGCTCGTACTCGACCTTGAACCGGTAGACGAACTCCTGGTCGGCAGGCAGTTCGGGCGACACGAACCGGCGCTCGGCCCCGGTCAGGTTGAGGGGTCGCCCGTCGGCCGACAGCCGCGCGTCGGCGGGCAGTCGCACCACCACCGTCGCGCGCCTCGATTGTGCGGTCGACCCGGTCAGCGCCGGGCTGGCGCCGCCCGCGGGCCGCTGCCCCGTGGCGCCGGGGGCCGCGTCCGGGATCGCGTAAGGGATGCCCGGCTGACCCGGGGACGGCGAAAACTGGTCGAGCGGGGCCGGCGGCGCCGCGTACATCAGCCCGCCCTGGCACGACAGCCCGCCCAGGAACGTCGGGGTGTACGAGTACGCCGCCGCGCCGAAGCACGACATCGACGACCCGGAACACGAGTACCCGCTGCACGAGAGGCTCGACCCGGTGCAACCGTAGCTCCGCGCCCCGCAGCACCCGGAGCCGCCGTCGAAGAAGCTCCGCATCCGGTCGCCGAGCCCGAGCCCGAACACGCTCCCCCCGCCACAGCACCCGCTGCACCCGCTGCACGAGGCGGGGTACGCGACCGCGCCCGAGCACCCGCCGCCGGAGCAACTGTACCGCGCCCCGCCCGAGCAACCGTTGCACCCGTTGCAACTGTTGCCCTGGAACAGGTCGCGGAAGTAGCCGTTGAACTGCGGCGCGTCGGGTGCGGCCGACAGTGCGGTCATTAGCACGATGGAGTACATGAGCCAAACCTCGCCGGTGACGCGTTAAACTGAAGGCTCTGCGGAGCCTCTACCGCGAGGATAACTGGCGCGTACTGTGCGGGCAAACCGGCGTGAGGTAATCTTTACAACTCTGCCCCCGGCCCAAGCTCCACTCCCGTGCGACGCCACCATCGCGTATAATCGGTGCAATTGGTAGTGTTCGGCTTCCGGTGCTCAGTTTTCAGCCCGGCGCCCGCCCGAAGCGCTGCGGGCGGCGCTCCCGGTGCTGCCTCGCCGAGCGCCGAAAACCGGGCACTGTAAACTGGAGAGCCGATGCCCTTGCGCAACCTGACCTGGCTGTTGGTGGTGCCCGCGGTGGTGGCGCTGGGGCTGGCGATCAGCTACAGCGCGCCGGCCCCGGAGCGGGACTACGACCGCGTGCGCCAGATCGTCAACGTGATGGGCGAGGTGGACGCGAACTTCTACCGCGAACTGACCGAGGACGAGAAGCAGCAGCTCGCCGAGGACATGATCAACGGCGGGCTCCGCAAGCTCGACCCGCACTCCGAGTACCTGAACGCGGCGCAGCTCAAGGACTTCGAGACCGGGGCGCAGGGGAGTTTCGGCGGGGTCGGCATCGTGCTCACCACCGACCCCGCGACCAAGTTCCTGAAGGTCGATCACCCGATGCCGGGCACCCCGGCCTACGACGCGGGCGTGGTCGCGGATGACCTCATCGTGAAGGTGGGCGACCGGTCCACCGAGGGGATGACGGTGCCCGACGCGCGCAAGCTCGTGGTCGGCGAGCCGGGCACGAAGGTGGTGCTCACCACCCGCCGCGCCGGGCGCGACCCGGCCGACGCCGAGGTGGCGCTGACCCGCGCCGGCATCGCGCAGCACCCGGTGTCCGGCGTGCGCCGCCGGGCCGACGACCCGAGCAGGTGGGAGTGGCTCCTCGACCAGCGGGCCGGCATCGCCTACGTCCGGCTCTCGCAGTTCAACGAACTGACCACGAAGGAACTCAAGGCGGCGGTCGAAGAGGCCGAGCGCGAGGGCGCGAAGGGCCTGGTGCTGGACCTGCGCGAGAACCCGGGCGGGCTGCTCAACCAGGCGGTGGACGTGTCCGACCTGTTCCTCACCGAGGGCAAGATCGTCAGCACCCGGAACCGGAACAACAAGGAGCGGTCGTTCGACGCGCACAAGGACGGCACCGTCTTCCTGCCCGCGGACCAGAAGCCGATCGCCGTGCTGGTGAACGACGGCAGCGCGAGCGCGAGCGAGATCGTCGCCGCGGCGCTGCAGGACCACAAGCGGGCCACGGTGATCGGCGAGCGCACCTACGGCAAGGGGAGCGTGCAGAAGCTCCTGCGGCTCGGCGGACAGGGCGAGCAGCAGGCCGCGGTGAAGCTCACCACCGAGACGTACTGGCGCCCGAGCGGCGCGAACATCGACCGCATTCGAGCTTCCAAAGACGCGCCGGACCAGTGGGGCGTGCGGCCCGAAATCGAGGTGCCCACGTCGAAGGAGGACAAGCTTCGGGCCGAGGTGGAGCAGCTCAAGCTCCAGTGGGTCGCCGGCAAGCCCGACGTGGCGAAGCCGCGCCCGGCCCCGACCCCGAAAGGGCCCGACGGCAAGCCGCTGGTGGACGAGAGCAAGCCGTACACCGAC
Source organism: Gemmata sp. (assembly GCA_046086545.1). Classification (GTDB taxonomy): domain Bacteria; phylum Planctomycetota; class Planctomycetia; order Gemmatales; family Gemmataceae; genus Gemmata. The sequence goes on along the minus strand of JBJSXS010001001.1, from coordinate 3,749 downwards.
CGGCCGCTGAACAAGGCGGTCGAGGTGCTGAAAAATAAGCTCGGCGGCAAGAGCGAGGCGCCGCCGCTGCCCGCGCGCCGGGTGCCCGCGGCGGTTGTGGGGTGAGCAGGAGAAGGGGGCACCGCGTGACCGAGCCAAACGAACACGCCGCCGCGCCCCGCGCCGGGGCCGGTGCGCCTTCGCACCCCGCCGGCCCGACGCCCGGTCACGCCCTCTCCGCCGCGAGCGTTCTGCACGAGGACCACCACCTCATCGTCGTGAACAAGCCGGCGCCGCTGCTCACGCAGGCGCCCCCGGGGGTGCCCAGCCTGGAGGGCCTCGTAAAGGGGTACATCAAGCAGAAGTACGCGAAGCCGGCCGGGGTGTACCTCGGGGTGCCGCACCGGCTCGACCGGCCGGTCAGCGGGGTGGTGTGCTTCGCGCGAAACACCAAAGCCGCGCAGCGCGTCCACGCCCAGTTCGCGGGGCACAAGGTCCGCAAGGTGTACTGGGCGCTGGTCGCGGGGGCCGTCGCGCCGGGCGCGGGCGTCTGGGACGACTGGGTGCGCAAGGTCGAGGGCGAGGCGCGGGCCGAGCGCGCCGCCGAGGGCGAGTCCGGGGCGAAGCTCGCCACCCTCGAGTACCGCGTCCTGACGGCGCTCGCGGACCGCACGCTGGTCGAGTTGCGCCCGCTCACCGGGCGCACGCACCAGCTCCGCGTGCAGACCGCGTGGCGCGGGCACCCGGTCGTCGGCGACGCGCAGTACGGCAGCGCCCGCGCGTTCGGCCCGCGCGCCGAGTTGCCGCGCGACACGGTGATCGCCCTTCACGCGCGGCGGCTCACGCTCACGCACCCGTTCACCAAGCAGGAGCTGACGGTCGAGGCCCCGGTTCCCGACTATTGGCACCCACTTCTCAACGACCCTGTGGCGTGAGCCGCCGCGCGCCGGTACGATGCTCCCTGCGTTTACGCCTCTCGCCCTCCCACACGCAGGACCCACACCCATGCTGACCCGTCGCGAACTGTTCCGCTCCGCGGCCGCGGGCGCCGCCGCCCTGACCCTCCCGGCGCTCGGCCGCGCCGATGACGCCAAGGGGTACGCGCTGCCCAAGCTGCCCTACGCCCACGACGCGCTGGAGCCCATCATCGACGCCAAGACGATGGAGATTCATCACGGCAAGCACCACCAGACCTACGTGGACAACTTGAACAAGGCGCTGACGGGCAAGCCCGAGATGGGCAGGTCCGTGGAGGAGCTGGTGCGCGACTGGAAGAAGCTCCCGGTGGAGCTCCAGGCGCCGGTGCGCAACAACGGCGGCGGGCACCTGAACCACACGTGGTTCTGGCAGATGATGTGCAAGGGCGGCACCCCCCTGAAGGGCGAGTTGCAGAAGGCCGTCGACGCCAGCTTCGGCAACAACGACGGGTTCAAGAAGGAGTTCGCGACCGCGGCGACCACGCAGTTCGGCAGCGGCTGGGCGTGGCTGGTGAAGGGCAAGGACAAGCCGCTGGCCGTGGTGAAGACCGCGAACCAGGACAACCCGATCAGCGACGGGCACACCGTGCTGCTCGGGTGCGACGTGTGGGAGCACGCGTACTACCTGAAGTACCAGAACAAGCGGGCCGACTACGTGAACGCGTGGTTCGGCGCGGTGAACTGGGACTTCGTCGCCGAGCTGTTCGCGAAGAAGTAGGGCGGCCACTCGATCCGGAGGCGGCACGGCGGGCGCGGATCGGGCGGCCGCCTCCGTGCGGCCTCCGGGCCGAGCCGCGTTCACTCCAGCCCGGGCACCTTCAGGAACAGCCCGTACCCGTTGGCGCACAGCAGCGCGCCGAGCGCGGCCAGCGCGAGGCTCGTGTAGAACGCCTCGCGGCGCCCGGACAGCATCGCGACCGACGCCAGCACGATGGCGATTTGCAGCAGCACCTCGGCGTAGTCGAAGTACGGGTCGCGGCGCGCGGCCGTGTCCCGCTCCTTCTCCTGCTCTTCGGCCTTCTGCTTGATCTGCTCCTTGTCGCCCGTGTACTCCGCGGCCTTCGCCTTGAACTTGTCGCGCGTCCGCTCCACCCGCTTCCGCTCGTCCGGGCCGAGCGCGGGGCCGCGGACCTCGAGGTCCAGTTCGAGCTTCTCGGTTTCCAGCAGGTACATGTTCTCGCGCAGCACCTTCGCCTGGTAATAGGCCCACAGGTTGCTGGCCTTCTGCTGGGCCATGACCATGTCCTTGCCGGCGTTGCTGCCGCCCAGCGCGGTGACGGCCAGCGCGACGGCGTACACGGCCACGCTCAGCGCGATCTGTTTGGCGAACGGGTCCGCGGCCTTCTCCGCGGCCTCCTCGGGGTCGGGCACTTCGACTTCGGCCATGCGATCACCTGTACGTGCTGGTGGAGGGTGCGGCGCCTTTGTAGGCCGGGCGCCCCGGGTCGTCCCGCGGGACCGGCCCCTGTTCCGCACGCGGGCGCGCGGGTAAACTGACCGTGTCACGCCCAGCGGAGACTCGCCATGACTCGCTCGCTCGCGCTCGCGGCCCTCGCGCTGCTCGGCGCGCCGGCCCTCGCGGCCGACACGAAACCGACGCCGCTCGTCAGCGGCGGGATCGTTTCGGCCGACCGGAGGGCCGTGTTCCTTCCGTCCAAAGAGGGCGGCATCGAGGCGGTGGACCTGGCGACCGGCAAGTTGCTGTGGTCCACGAAGGGCGCGGGCCGGCTCGCCGGCGCGTCGGACACGGTGGTCGTCGCGTGGGCCGCGGACGCGAAGAGGCCGGGCTCCTTCCGCGTGACCGCGCTGGACGCGGCCACCGGGAGGGTGACCGGCACCTCGGACCCGATCCCGATGCCGGACTGGGCCCGGACGCAGAACGGCGACGGGTACCGGTTCTGCACCGCGGCGCAGGTGCGAGACGGGGGCGCGGTCGTGGCCTGGCGCGCCGGGACGTACTACGCGGGTGGCGCCGCGCCGCCCCCGGAGGTTCTGGCGGCGGCCACCAGGGACGCGAGCGGGCTCGCGCAGGTGCACTTCGCGACCGGAAAAGTCGCCCCGGCCGCCGGCAAGCCGAAGGACGACGACTTCAAGGTCGGGCCCGGCGGCGGGGCAACGAACCAGGCCGGGGACTACACGTTCCAGGCGAGCGAGGAACTGCCCAAGCCGGGTGCGCCGCCGGTGACGAAGGTGACCCTGTCCGTGCTGCGCGGCAAGACGGAACTCTGGACGCGCGAGGTCGCCGGCAACCCGTGGCTCCCGCCGCGCCCGTAGGGAACCGGTGAGGAGTAAAGGGACCGCACGCCCCGCATGTCTACCACGCCGCCACCGCCGTCCGGCCGGGGCCGCCCGCGCGGGTCGGGCGGGTTCGCGTGGCGCGCGTTCTTCCACCACTCCGCGACCCCCGTTTTCGTCCTCGGGAAGGGCCGGCGCCTGAGGTACGCGAACCTCGCGTGGGAGCGCCTCGCCGGCGTGACGCTCACAGAGGCGCAGGGGATGGTGTGCTCGCGGCGCCGGCACAGCACGCCGCTGGCGGCCGCGCTGGCGCCGACCCCCGAGGCGCTCGCGGGGCGCCCGGACCGCGCGCGGCGCCCGGCCCCGCCCGGGCGCAACGGCCCGCCGTGGTGGGACGTCACGTTCGCCCCGCTGGCTTCGGCCGGCGACGCCCCCGCCGGCGCGAAAGCGGAACTGTACGGCGTCGTCGGGTTCGTAACGGTGGCGGGCGGGCCGGTGCCCGCGGCGCAGCGCAAGGTGCCGGCCGGCGTCGCGGCACTGCGCGAGCGCCGCGCGGCG
>JBJSXS010001000.1:0-6431 GCA_046086545.1 Gemmata sp. | reverse complement strand
CCCGGCAGGCCCGGCGCGAGTGCCCGAAGCCCGCGACGCTCGGCATGAACACCCGCGACATGGTTGACCGGCAGTACCAGGGCGAGTACGACGGGATGATCGACTTGGACGGCTTCGTCGCCAGGGCGGATCAGATGCGCGCGCTGGCCCGCGAAAAAGGGCTCAAGGAGCGAAACCCGAACGCCCCGCCGCACCGGCAGAAGAACGTCCTCTGCCTGTCCGGGGGCGGGTCGTACGGGGCGTTTTCTGCCGGCGTCATGTGCGGCTGGACCGCCCGCGGCGACCGGCCCGAGTTCGACGTGGTGACCGGCATCAGCACCGGCGCGCTGGTCGCCCCGCTCGCGTTCCTCGGGCCGGCCTACGACGAGCAGATGAAGGCGTTCTTCACCACGCTGGAGGCGAAGGACCTGTACAAAATGAAGCCCGTGCGCGGGCTGTTCGGCGAGTCCCTGGCGGACAACGCGCGGCTGGCCGAGAAGGTCGATCAGGTGCTCAGCCCGCAGGTGCTGCGCGAGATCGCAGAGGCGCACCGGGCCGGGCGCCGGCTGTACATCGGCACGACCGCGTCCGAGAGCAAGAGGTTCGTGGTTTGGGACGTCGGCGCCATCGCGTGCCGCGGGCGCCCGGAGGACAAGCGCCTGATCAACCAGATTCTCCTCGGCTCGTCCGGCATCCCGGGGGTGTTCCCGCCACAGCACATCAGCGTCGATGTGGACGGCACGTGCGTGACCGAGCGGCACATCGACGGCGGCGTGTCGCAGGCGCTGTTCTTTCACCCGCCGTACGTGCCGCCGGAACACCGGGCGAAAGAACCGAACGCCGACCTCGCGGGCACGAACGTGTACATGGTCGTCGCCGGGAAGCTGTACGCGGACCTGGAGCGGATCAAGCCGGCGGCACTGGAACTGGTCGGCAAGGAGATCTCCGCCATGATCTACGCGCAGACCCGCGGCGACCTCCAGCGGCTGTACACCACCACCATGCTCACCGGGATGAACTACTACCTGACCGCGATCCCGCCCGAGTACCCGGCGCCGGTATCGAGCATGGCGTTCGACATCCCGTCCCTGACGGGCATGTTCAACGAGGGGTACCGGCTCACCTCGGAGGGCGTCGCGTGGCGGCGCACCCCGCCCGGCGTCGGCCCGGGCGAGAGCAGCAACGTCCGCGGCGGCACCTGCCTGACGTACCAGGTTCGCGGCCCGGTGTCGCGCAGCGCCACGAGCCCGGGCCCACACGTCCCGTACCCAGCGTCGCACGACGGCATTCCCGCGGTTCCGCCGATCCGGTAGCACGCCCGGCTGAACGGGCGTCGGGGGGGTGCGCTACTTTGCCGGCTCCTTGCGGGTCGGCTCGGGGGTGTGGTGCTTGTCAAGCAGGTTGTTCGCGTGCCTGGTCAGGTCCGGGCGCCGCTTCGAGTAGTCGCTCTTCTCCGCGGCGTCGTTCGACATGTCGTACAGCGCCACCTCGCCCGTGATCATGGGCGAGCGGATCGCCTTCCACTTGCCGAACCGCACGGCCTGATGCGTCGGCCCGTCGTAACTTTCCCAGTACAGCGGGCTCTTGCGCTTCCACCGGTCCGTCTCCTCGCGCCCTTTTAGTGCCGGCGCCAGGCTGTCGCTGTCGAGCCCGGCGGGGAGCGCCGCGCCGGACAACTCCGCGGCGGTCGCCAGCAGGTCGCCGACGTACCACTGCAGGTCGTTCTCGGTGCCCCCCTTGATCGTGCCCGGCCACCACGCGACCGCGGGCATGCGGAGGCTCCCCTCGAACAACTCCCCCTTCGTCCCGCGCATCTTGCCGGTCGAACGGAAGAACGCGGGCGAGTGCCCGCACTCGGTGTGCGGCCCGTTGTCCGAGGTGAACAGCACCAGCGTGTCCGTGTCGAGCTTCAGCTCCGTCAGCAGGTCGAGCACCGAGCCGACCTGCCGGTCCATCGCGCGGACCTGCGCGGCGAACGCCTTCTCGGGCGCCGGCCAGTCCCGCTCGGCGAAGGCACCCAGGGCGGGCGCCTCAAGCCCCTTGTCCCCGGCCGCCGGGTTCGCGTTCGGGAGCGTCAGCGCGAGGTACAGGAAGAACGGCCTCGCCTTGTTCTCGCGGATGAACCCGAGCGCGTCGGCGAGCAGCAGGTCCGGGGCGTAATCGACCCTCTTTGCGGCCACGCCCTTGCCGCCGTCGGGCAGCCTCGGGTCCTGGAACTTCTTCCACTCCGGCGCGGCCTCGTTCTTGAGCGGCACCACCTTCCCGTCGCGGACCAGGAACTCCGGGTACGGGTTGTTGGCGTGCGGCAGGTTGACGGCCCCGAAGAAGTGATCGAACCCGGCGTCGTTCGGCGCGCCCAGCTTCGCCACCGGCCCCAGGCCCCACTGCCCGACGCACGCGGTCGCGTAGCCCGCCTTCTTGAGCAGCGCCGCGACGTTCGGCTGGTCCGCGGGGAGCCCAACGGGGTTGGGCCCGCCGCGCACGGCCGCGCGCCCGCCGTGCTTGCCCGTGAGCAGCACGCACCGCGACGGCACGCCCGACCCGCCGCCCGCGTAGAACTGCGTGAGCCGCATCCCGCCCTTCGCCATGCGGTCGAGGCGGGGGGTCTGTAACGCCTGTTGCCCGAAGCACCCGAGGTCGGCGTACCCGAGGTCGTCGGCCAAGATGACGACGAGGTTCGGTTTGCGCTCCGCGGCGAGCAGCGCCGGCGCCGGTGCGAGCAGTAATGCGAGCAGCGAGGCGCGGAGGGGGTGTGACATGGTGAGGTCTCGTAGGGGGCGTGTCCCGGTTCCGTCGCGCTCCCGCACGGGGGGCGGGTGCGGACCCGAGCGCGGTCACTCGGTGCCGACGCGGACGTGCAACCGGGCGGTCGCGGTCTCGCCGCGCCCGTTGGTGCGCGAAACGCTCACGAGGTAGTGCCCAGCCTTCTCGTACGTGTGGGCGGTGCGCGCGTACCCGTCCTTCGCGAGCTGCACCGCGTTCCCGTCGCTCCGCACCTCGACCTTCGGGCTTCTGTCGCCAAAGTCCCAGGTCTCCTTGCCTTCAATGGTGCGGAACGTGCGAACGAGGAACGTCACGGTGTCGCCGGGCTTGATGCCGGTGGTGGGGTGGTACGCGGCGTGGATCGACGGCGGGAGCTTGTCCGGCGCGTTCGGGTCGAGGACGTTGACCACCGCGAAGTCGTAGTCCACCCGCCCGGCCCCGTCGGTGAACTTCAGCACCTCGCTGTACACGCCGGGCTTCGCGTAGGTCTGTTCGGCGCGCGCCCCGGTCGCGGTCTTGCCATCCGTGAGGGTCCACTCGAACGTTTTCTTCCCGGCGTCCGCGGCCCACGACCGGCTGCCGTCGAGCGTGACCTTCTCGCCCACCTTCGCGAGCTGGTGTGGGCGCGCCACCGCCTGGAGCTTCGGGTCGTACTCCGTGCGGTACGCTTCCCAGAGGAAGGCGTAGCCTTCGACGATGCCCCACTTGCCGGACGGCTGCTTCGCGGTGATGTCGAAGTGCAGGTGCGACCAGCCGCCGCTCCCGCCCTCCTTGCCGAGCAGCCCGACCTTCTGGCCCATTTTGACCTTCGCGCCGACCTTCATCGCGGGGTCGATCGTGTGCAGGTGGCTGTACCGGTAGTACCACCCGCGGGCGTCGCGCAGGTACACCACGTCGTACCGCGGCTTTACCGGCGGCTCGGCACCCGCGGCGACGCCTCTGCCGGACGACATCACCTCGCCGTCGGTCGCGGCGGTCACCTCCACCAACCCCTCCGCGCCGCCGATGTCCAGGCCGTAGTGGTAGTAAATGGGCTTGTCGCCGGGCACCTCGCCCCCGTCGACGTGAACGGGCTCGTTGGCCATCTGCGTGCCGCTGGCGAACCACCGCTGCTTCGCCGGGTACCGGAACGTGCCCGGGTTCATCAGCGGCGAGCCTTCCGGCCAGAGCCGAACGCGCGCGTCCTTGTCCAGGCCCCACACGTTCCCCGTCGAGGTGCGCTCGCGGAACCCCCTCGTCACCGGGCAGTCGATCTGCACGCCCGCGACGGTCACCGGCAACCGGTACGTCGCGGAGGTGAGCGTGAGCGTCTTGCCGTTCACCTCGACCGTGACCTCCACGCCGCGAACGGCCTTGCGCAAGTCGTCGCGCGTCTCCTTCAGGTCGAGCAGTTTGACGGCCACCTTCTTCCCGCCGACCTCGACCTCTTGCGCATCGCCGACGTTCAGGTCGAGCGTTTGCATCGGCGGCACGACGGCCGGCGCGGCCGGTGCGGGCGGCGCGGCCGTGAGGCTGATTGCGCCGACGAGGGCGAGCAGGGCCAGGAGGCTGGCGCGAAACATGGTGACACCGTGGGGCAGCGGGGGAGGGACGCCTTGTGCAGCCGGCCCCTGTGCCGCCGGGGGCTCACTGTTCGCGCGGCACCGGCCGCACAGGGGCCGGCTTCATAAGGCAACCGGCGTGACTTTGTGTGACTGTACGCGACCGGCCGCGCGGTGCAAGACAATACCGAATCGCGCCTTGCGTGACCGGCGGCGGATGCGACAATCACGCTTTTCGGAGAGCTTCACCATGCCACGAACTGCCACGAACTGTCTGGGCGCCCTCTGCCTCCTCGGCGCGTGCGCAGCGAGCGTGCCCGCGCAGAAGGCACCGTACGACGTGTTCCCGCCCGCGGAGGCGCCGCACTACCGCGTCCGGTACGAGGCGTCCGAGAAGAAGGGCGAACTGCCCTACTCGGTCAACTACACCGTCTGGATTCCGCCCGGCGTGAAGGCCGTCCGCGGGGTGATCGTCCACCAGCACGGGTGCGGCGAAGGGTCGTGCAAGTCCGGCCTCACTGGCGCCTACGACCTGCACTGGCAGGCGCTCGCGAAGAAGCACGATTGCGCGCTGCTGTCGCCGGCCTACGAGCAGCCGGACAAGGCCGACTGCCAAATGTGGTGCGACCCGCGGAACGGCTCCGACGCCACCTTCCAGAAGTGTTTGACCGATCTCGGGGCGAAGTCGGGCCACCCGGAACTGGCGAAGGCGCCGTGGGCGCTGTGGGGCCACAGCGGCGGCGGGCACTGGGCCGGCGGGATGGTGATGCTGCACCCGGACCGCATCGCGGCCGCATGGCTCCGCTCCGGCGTGCCGCTGCTGAAGGACGACCCGGCGCGAAAGGGCATCAAGGGGCACGCGCTACCCGATGCCGCGCTCACGGTGCCGATCATGTGCAACCTCGGCACGAAGGAAGGGGTGACCGAGAAGGGCAAGCAGTTCGCCGGGGTGTGGCCCGCGAACGAGGTGTTCTTCAACGAGGTTCGCGGGAGGGGCGGGCTGGTCGGCGTTGCAGTCGACCCGCTGTCGAGCCACGACTGCGGCAACCAGCGGTATCTGGCGATCCCGTGGCTCGACGCGTGCCTCGCCGCGCGCCTCCCGAAGAAGCCCGGCGACCCGCTGAACGCGATGCCGACCGACACCGCCTGGCTCGGGCCCGTTCTGGGCGGCGCTGCGGCGCCGGCCGACAGGTACAAAGACGACCCGAAGAAGGCCGCGTGGCTGCCGAACGAGGCGCTCGCGAAGAGGTGGGAGGAGTACGTGAAGGACACCAAGGTGACGGACGCCACACCACCGCCCGCGCCGACGAACGTCCGCGTCCAGGGTGCCAGGGTCACGTGGGACGCGGACGCCGACCTGGAAAGCGGCCTGGCGAGCTTCGTCATCGAGCGCGACGGAAAGGTGCTGGCGACCGTGCCCGAGCAGGGCCGGAACCCGTTCGGGCGCCCGATCTTCCAGAACCTTCAGTACAGCGACACCCCGACGCAACCGCTGGTCCCGCTGGCGTTCACCGACACCAAGCAGGAGGCGGGCAAGAGGCACGTGTACCGCGTCATCGCCGTGAACACCGCAGGGGCGAAGTCGGAACCCAGCGCGGCGGCCAAACCGTGAGGGGCGCCGCCGACATGACCCGCACGAAACTAGCGCCAGCGCCGGAGGGGCCGTGACCGTTTCCGCGCCGACCGCCGCCGCGGGCTCGCTGGTCGTGCTGGCCGGGCTGCTCGCGGGGCTGTGGTGGCGCGAGCGCCGCGACCCCGCCGGCCCGCTCGGCCGGCCGCTCATCGTGTACGCGGCCCCGACGGGCCGGTTGCCGCTCGAGGCGGCCGCCGCCGAGTACGCGAGCGAGACCGGGCAGCGCGTCGAGCTGCGGTTCGGCGCGTCGGAGGACGTGCTCACCAAGGTGCGGTTCCCGGCGCCCGGCGAGCCGGCCGACCTGTTCGTCCCGGCCGACGACAGCTACACCCGCCAGGCGCGCGACGGCGGGCTGGTGGCGGACTCGCTCCCCGTCGCGCGCACCCGCGCGGTCGTGCTGCTCGCGCGCGACAACCCCAGGAACCTCGCGACGTGGCCCGACCTGCTGCGCGCCGGCGTGACGGTCGCGGTGCCGAACCCCGGGGCGGCGGTCGGCAGGCTCGCGCGCGAGCACC
>JBJSXS010000999.1:0-6634 GCA_046086545.1 Gemmata sp. | reverse complement strand
GCCGCTTTCGGCGCCCGCGTACTGGGCGCTCGCGGTCGGGTACCCTGCACTCCAGTGCGCGGTCGGCGCGGTGTTCATGTGGAACGCGACCCGGTCACTGCGCCTGCGGGACGCGACCGCCGGGCCACCCCCGGCGACCGTCTACCCGGAGCCGCCCAACCCGGCGGAACCGCCGCTGCTGCTGCCGCGTGTGCCCGCCCGCGCGTTACCCCCGCTCGACTCCGCGAACCCCGTGCTGTGGAAGGAGCGGTGCGTGGGTTGGACCCCGGGGTGGGCGCTGCCCACTGCTTTCAAGTTGGTCGGCATCGCGGCGGGTCTGGCCGCGGTGCTGCTGTTCGCCACCGGGACGCGCACGGCCACGCTGCGGGTGCTGCGGAGCTTCGACCCCGAGGAGGTCGAGCGCCTGGCCCCGCGGCCCGGCACCGACTCGGGCGGCTGGCTGCTGGTGTGCGCGGGGGTGCTCGCGGCCGGGCGGTACCTGCTCCCCCTGGCCGCCGGCCTTGGTGGCGCGATCGCGGGCGAGCGGTTCCGCGGCACGCTGGACGCGCTGCTGGCGACCCCGCTGGACCGGCGGGCCCTTCTGCGGGCGAAGGTGCAGGCGCACGCCGAGCGCGGGGCGGTGTTCGCCGCGACCGCGGCGGCCGCGGTGGGGATGGGGTTCATCGCCGACGCCGGCGCGCGTGTCGGGCTGGCGGCCGCGGCGCTGGCTCTGTCCGCGACCGGGCTCGTGATCGCTCTCGGAGCGTGGCTAACGGTGCGCTGCGCAAGCGACGTGCGCGCCTTCCGCCTGCTGCTGCCGGTGGCGACGCTCGCGGCCGGCTGGCCCATCGGCGCGTGGGCCCTAGCGGGCGCGGAACCCGGCCCGGAGGCACTGTTTTGCGGCTTCACCGGCGCGGCGGGGGTCTGCGCGGCCGCGGGGGTGGCACTGTGGTGGCTCGCCGGCCGCGCGCTGTCGCGTGGCGACTAGCATCAGTCGAGCCGATACGGGCTGTTCGCGTCGGCTTCGTGCCGGATCTCGTCCAGCGGTTCCTGCTTCAGCCACCCCGCGTACAGCCGGTTCGCCGCGTTGAACACCCACCCGTCCCTGTCGCCCACGTTCTTGTACGCGTGAACCACGCCCGCCGGCACGATCAGCGCGAACGGCGCCTTCTCCCCGACCTCGCGCACCTCCTTCTGGCCGAAGGTTGGCGAGCCCCTGCGCGCGTCCCAAAGGTACACGCGGAACGTGGACGGGCCGGTGAAGCAGAAGTAGTCGGCCTGATCGAGGTGCTCGTGCGGCCCGCGCGCGACCCCGGGCCTGGTCATCGACACATACGCCATGACCGGGTGGAACTGTGGCGGCACAAGATCGTTGCGGAACAGTTCGACCAGCCACCCGCGGGCGTCCTCGTAGAACTTGAGCGGGACCCACGCCACGTCGCGGATCGGGCCGCGCTCCACGTACTTCGGCAGCGGAACGTTCATTCGCGGTTCTCGAAAGGAAGGTGCCCAGCGATTGTGCGAGCGCGCCGCCCGGTCGTCAACGTCCGCGTGCCCGCCGGCCGGGTGCGTCGCGCGTGACACCGCGGCACGTCAGGTGCGCGGGGCGGGTTCCGGGGGCGGCGCGGGGCCGCGGTCGCTGCCCCGCGACCGACCTCGTTGCGAGTCGTTTGGCCGAAACTTTGCCAGGCGAAATTACCGTACCCACGAACGTAAGGAGGTGCTCAACGGACCAGCCGCGACGGCGGCGAATGCGGTTCCACGAGCGCCCGGAGAGGCCAGGCGCTGCGCGGCGCCTACCGCGCCGCGGGCCAGCTTCATCCGGCCTCACGGATGCCAGCTACACGATGAAGAGCCGCGACCGCGTCTCAATACGACGGCGGCACGTCCTCCGGGTCCCCAAACAGGCTCGGGCTGCTGATCTGGGGTTTCAATTTCGGCTTCCGGCGCGGCGCTTCCGGCGGTAGTGTCACGTTGCTCTTCTGCTCCGGCGCCTTCGGGGTAGCCGACGCGACCGGGAGTTCGTGCTGCTTCTCCAGGGTACCGAGAACCGCGGTCGCACGGGTCAGCACGGCGTGCGGCACGCCCGCGAGGCGCGCGACGTGGATGCCGTAGCTGCGCTCCGCGCTGCCCGGCTCGATCTTGTGCAGGAAGATGATCTCGTCCGCGTTCTCCTGCACGGTCACGTTGTAGTTCCGCAGCCTCGGCAGCGCGTTCGCGAGTTGCGCGAGTTCGTGGTAGTGCGTCGCGAACAGCCCGCGGCACCCGAGCGCGTCGTGCAGGTACTCGGTCATCGCCCACGCGAGCGACACGCCGTCGTAGGTGCTGGTGCCGCGCCCGATCTCGTCCAGAATCACCAGGCTCCGCGCGGTCGCGTTGTTCAGGATGTTCGCGGCCTCGGTCATCTCGACCATGAAGGTGCTCTGCCCGCGGCTCAGCTCGTCGCTGGCGCCGACGCGCGTGAAGATGCGGTCCGTGAGGCCCACCGTCGCGCTCTTCGCGGGCACGAAACTTCCGACGTGTGCCATGAGCGTGATCAGGGCGACCTGCCGCAGGAAGGTACTCTTCCCCGCCATGTTCGGCCCGGTCACGAGCCAGAACGTGCCCGCGTCCGGCCCGAACGCCGCGTCGTTCGGCACGAAGGTGCCCGGCGGCAGAATCTGGTCGAGGACCGGGTGGCGCCCGTCCTTGACGTCGAGCAGCGGCTCGTCCACCAGCACCGGGCGCACGTAGTTCCGCGCGGCCGCCAACTCCGCGAGCGCCGAGAGCAGGTCCAGCGCGGCCAGCACCTCGGCGGCGTTCAGGAGCCTGGGCGTTTGGGCGGCGACCCGGTCCCGTATCTGGACGAACAGTTGCAGCTCGAGCGCCCTGCTCTTGTCCTGCGAGGTGACGACCTTTTCCTCGTACTCGACCAACTCGGGCGTGAAGTACCGCTTCGCGTTCTTGAGCGTCTTGCGGTGCTTGTACTCGGGCGGCGTCTTGGTCTCGTTCGCGTTGGTGATCTCGAGGTAGTAGCCGTCGATGTCGTTGTACCCGACCTTGAGGCTCGCGATCCCGGTGCGGGTGACCTCTTGCGCCTGGTAGCGCGCGATCCAGTTCTTGCCGTCGGTCGCGAGCGCCCGCAGTTCGTCTAACTCCGGGCTGAACCCGGAGCGGATCACCCCGCCCTCTTTCGCGAGGTGCGGCGGGTCCTCCTCAATCGCCTTGTCCAGCACCTCGCGAACGTCAGGGAGGAGTTCCAACCTCTGCTCCAGCTCGTTCAGCAGCGGCGACCTGCGCCCCGCGATCTTCGCCTTCACCGCGGGCAGCTTGCGCAGCGTGCGGGCGATGGCACTCAGGTCGCGCGGCCCGGCCTTCGCGCACGACACGCGAGCGGTGAGCCGCTGAATGTCGGCGCAGCTCTCGAGGTGCTCGCGCAGCGCGCGCCGCAGCCCGTGGTCTCGCAGGAGTTCCTCCACCGCGTCGAGCCGGGCGTTGATCGCGGCCTTGTCCGTCAGCGGGGCGAGGACGCTATCGTGCAGCAGGCGCGCGCCCATCGGGGTGACGGTGCGGTCCAGCACCGACAGCAGCGAGCCGTCGCGCTGGTTGTCGCGGAGCGTGCGCGTCAGCTCGAGGCTGCGCCGCGTCACGTCGTCCAGCGTGAGCAGCGCGTCGGGTCGGTGCGGGCGCAGCCGGCGGATGTGCTGCAGGCTCGCCTTCAGTGTTTCCTGGAGGTAGATGACGGCCGCGCCGGCCGCGACCAGGCACGGCTGCTCGTCGCCGAACCCGAACCCGGTGAGCGTGTTGACCGCGAAGTGGCTCTTGAGCGCCGCGAGCGCGGTGGACGGGTCGAACGTCCAGTCCGGACGCGCGACCCTGCTCCGCGGCAGGTGCAGCCCCGCCGCCTGCGCGACAACGTGTTCGAGCGCGGTCGCGTACAGGCACTCGACCGCGCCGAGGCGCGACAGCTCGTCGGGCAACCGCGGGGCCACAACGTCGGTCGCGGCGAACGCCCCGGTGGACAGGTCGACCCACGCGAGGCCGTAGTGCCCGGGCTTGCCGGTCGCGATGGCGACGAGGTGGTTCGGCGCGCGCGGGTCCAGCAACACGTCGTCGGTCACGGTGCCGGGCGTGACGATCCGATTGACCTCCCGGCGGATGATCTTGGCCTTCTTGTCCTCGGCCTCCTCCATCTGCTCGCACACCGCGACCCGGTGCCCCGCGCGCAACAGCAGCGAGAGGTAGTGTTCGAGCTTATGGACCGGCACACCGGCCATCGGGATCGAGCCGTCGCGCTTGGTAAGTGTGATGCCCAGCACCCGCGAGCCGAGTTCCGCGTCGCCCTCGAACAGCTCGTAGAAGTCACCGTTACGGAACAGAACGACCATCCCCGGGTGCTGCTTCTTCGCGTCGTGATACTGCTGCATCATGCGAGACATGGCTTCACACCCGGGGTCGAACGTCGGCCGGCGAAAAGTCGTCACATCGGCTCGCACCACCACAAGAGTCTATCGGAACCCCGGAACGGTGGGAATGAGCGAAGTGACTCGGGCGGCGCCCCGCGGCACGCGGTCTTGCGGGCAGGTCGGTCGCGTCTCAAAACTTCGACACTGACGGCGTTCCCGCGCCCGTGGCGCGGCACGCCAGCCAAGCACGCGCACGAGTTGCAACCTGAGGGCAAACGGCTCCGAGACCACTCCTGTGATTTGCAGTCGAGGTATAGGCGAAGCGGTGTTCAAACCGAACCGGTCACCCTCGTCGGTGATGGTGGGCGTCGTAGCGGTCGGGAGCCGCGGACGACCACTCAGACGTGCCGGTTCGGCACGCATCGGGTGCCGTAGTCGATGGAGTTCACGAGGGCCGCGCCCGCGCCCCGAGCGGAACGCGAAGTATTCAAGTGTGGAGAGGCAGACACCTGAAGTGTGAGTCGACGAGTTCAATGACGCCGGGGAGTAAGCCGCCAGAGCTGGAATGGGTGTGGTCGATGATGATCGCGGCCGCGAGGAGCGCCCGCGGATCACTGCAACACTTCACGCACTTTGGCCATCACCACGACGTTGCCCTTGCCCTGATACTCGACCTCGGTCATGAACCCGCGCATCAAAAGGAGGCCGCGACCGCACGGGCGCTCGAGGTTCTCAATGGCAGTCGGGTCGGGCACGTCCTCGGGGTTGAACCCGGGCCCTTCGTCGATGATGGTGATGTCGAAACGGTCGGGGGTCACGGCGTAACATACGGACACCTTTTTGTCGGGGTCCATCTGGTTGCCGTGCTTGACCGCGTTGACCAGGGCCTCTTCGAGCGCGAGCTTGATAGCGAAGATGTCCTGCTCGGAAAACGCGCACGCCTGGAGGGACTCTTCGATCAACGCCTGGATGCGCCGCACCTCAGCTAGATCGCTGGGAATGCTCAGTTCGGTGGCCATGATGCGGGTGGCGCTCATGCGTAGGAACCGCCGGGATCGGCAGAGGGAACACGGCCCGCGCGAGGTACGGGCCGTGTGGTGCCGGGCGAACCGACTGGTCAGAACCCCTGCAGCCCGGCCTGTTCGTCCGGGTAAATCGTCAGGATCTTGTCCAGCTTCGTGATCTTGAACACGTCCAGGATGTCCTTGGCGATCTTGCACAGCACCAACTTGCCTTGAACGGCCTGGAGCTTGCGGTGCAGCGTGATCAACTTGCCGAGCGCCGCGGAGGACATGAACTCGACGTTGCCGAAGTTCAGCAGCACTTTCCGACGGCCCAACTCATCAACGAGGCGGAACAGGTCGTCGCCGATCATCTGGATGTTCTGCTCGTCCAGAATCTTCTTGTCCACGAAGTTCACGACGGCGATGTCCCCGACGTCCTCGACTTCGAGCCGGCGGCGGCGGGGCGCTTGGGAAGCCATGACTTACACCCTAGGCGGAGGAAGGGGAGCGAACGCCAGCCACACGCAGCGGTGCACGCTAACCTAACTAAGTATAGAAATCATTCTGGGTCAGTGACCTTCTGTCAAGTAGCGGGTCGGATTTTGCCTCCGGCACGCAACGCGCGGGCTGGGCTGACCGCGACGCAAATCCACCGGCAGCGAACCTGGACGGCATCCAACCCGCACAGACCAAGACGCCCCCGGACCACCCCTCGCACACGCCTCGTTCACGCGCGACAAAGTTGACTGCCGTTGCAACTACCCGGGCCTCTGGCCTTCGCCACGGCACAAGCTCTCGCACTCACGCTCAAATGTCGCGGTCTTCGTGCTCGAGATTGCAGGCGAGAGTCCATTTGTTAAAGGTAACGCAGGCCAAATATGCAGTTACGCTCAGGCGCTAACCCCAAGCATAACATCAACATTGGCCCCGCGTGCCCACGTTACTGGCGTCCGTGACTCGAGCCTCGCGGAAAGCGGCCCACACAACCGGCGCAATCCGTGAAACCGGTAGCGGTTTATGGAAGCGGGATGTCCTTCAGGTCGAACGGCACCCTCACCTCCGCTAGCGGCGCAGGCGTCTCGTAGACCACCTTCCACCCCTCGGCCGTCGGGTTGCCGAACCCGGCCTTCGGGTCTTCGGCGAACCGGTGGACCGCCACCAGCGGTTTCAGCGACAGAACCTCGTAATCGTCGGCGGAAACTGACTTTCCGTCCGGGGAGCGCAGCAGCAGGCGGTTGTCGCGGAGCCACTGGTACTCCTCGTGGC
>JBJSXS010000998.1:0-4789 GCA_046086545.1 Gemmata sp. | reverse complement strand
GGGCCGGCGGCGGCCCGGTACGCGGCCGCGTCGCCCGGGGCGATGACCAGGCACACCTCCTCGGCCCCGGCCCCGACCGCCTCGTCGAGGACGATTTCCAGCGCCTTCTTCTCGACCCCGTCGCGGTCCACGAGCGCCTGTACCGGCAGCCCACGCTGCCCGCGGCCCGCGGCCGTGATCACCGCCCTGGTCACGTTCATGAAGGTTCGCTCGTGCCCCGAACGAGGTGGTTTGCCACGGTTGGGATACGTGCAGCGCCCGCGAAAACCAGATGCGACCCCCGCCTCTTCCCGGGACCGGAGTGACGGCCGGGCGTAGAGTCGGGCATTGTGTTGGTCGAGCCGCGGGCGGGGAGGTCGGCAGCAGGGGAGGACCTCAAGCCGCGGGGGCGACCGCGGTCGGGCGAGGACTTGTCTGTCCGTGTGCCGGTTTGCAAGAGCGAGTTGAGGTGATCGCGCCGATGAGCGGACCGACGCGGCACAACCTGACGTTGTGCCGCGCGTATCGCGGTGGCGAACTCAGCTGGCGGACGGCGGCTTCAGGCCGCTGCCGACGAAGGAGAAGGTGCTGTTGGCGTTGGAGCCGAGGGTGGTAATGGCGGCGATGCACACCACCACGATCAGGGCCAGCATGACCGCGTACTCGACCGCGGTCGGGCCGTCTTCCGCCTTCAGGAACGACACCACCTTCGCGAAAGTCTTCTTCATAACTGCACTCCGAGTCAGGGCCGGCGCTGGGCCGGTGGGTGATAAAAACCGAACCGGTGTTGTGCTGCGTGCGGCCCGCGGGCAGTGCTGGAGCGGGGAAACACTCGCGTCAACACACAGGCCTAGCACCATCAAATCTGTCGGGTCGGCGAGTTTTGCCGATTTTGCAGGTGACGGCCGGGCGATGCGCCGGAAACCCCGACACCGCCCGCGGTTTGACGCCCGTATGGGGGTTATGTAAAGGTGTACGGATGTACCTTTCGGCGGTCAGCGGCGCAAGGGCTGCAAGCGGCGGTGCGGAGTCGCGAGCGTATCGCCGGCACGCTCAGTCCCGGCGGGCAGGAATCGAAAACGGCTCGTGCGACGAATTGCGCAAAGTGCAGCAACAGGTCGAGGAAGCGGGTGCGGCCTTACCCAAGTCATTCGGAAGGATATGAATCACCGACCACTCACCCGGTGACAGACACGCAGTCCAACTTGCGGCTGTTGAGGCTCGGTTCTCAGGGCAGTCGCGCCATCTGGTCGAAGTGGGGTAGATGGTTCGTCACAAAGTATTCAATCCGTTGATGTTGGGCGATTGCAGAGTTCCAGTGCAAGGATAAAATGTGTCGGAAAACCGTGCGATGAAGTCGGGCAGGTGTCGCAAAATGCGACAGTTTCGCATGGCAACGCCATGGTTGAGTAGAGTCGGATCAGCAGACGGGCCGCTGTCACTGTAAGCGATGCTCGAACGACTCGTGGCCGGTCGTTGTTGCGCGCTCAGTACAGCGGCCCGCTCGGACCGTGCAGCTACAGGCTGACATCTGGTGCTGAACTGAGGCCGCGTTACGCCCGCGGCTTCTGCCCGGGGCGCGGCTCGTCCGGCAGCGGTACGACCAGCCCCTTGGTCATCAGCTTCGCGGTCACCTTCTTGCTCGGCGCTGGCAGCGCCGGCACGCTGACCCGCGGCGCGGGCACGCGCTTCTCCCGCACGAACCGCTTCCGCTCCGGTTTCGGCGGCTTGACCGCTTCGACCACCGGGGCGGCGGCCGGCGCCTCGACCCCTGCGGCGACCTGAGCGACCCCCTTAGCCACCGGCGCCGCCGTCTTCGGCTTGGCCTGCTGTTTCTCTTGCAGCTTCTGCGCTTGCTGCTTCTTCTCCAACTCCTGTTTCTCCAACTCCTGCTTCGTGGCTTCCTTTCTCGCCTTCTTTCCCATGCAACAGCTCCCGGGTGGTGATGAGATCAGTGTTGTAGCAGGTCCGCGCACCGGAGTCAGCCCTCGCGCGGCGCGCGGACCGGCCGGGCCCGCGCAAGGGCCGCCCGAACCGGGGCGCGTAAAATGGTGTCGCTGAGGGCACCGGGAGGAGGCAGTCGTGGCCGAGACCGAACGCTTCACGCCCCGCCGCGTGCTGGGCCGCACCGGGTTCGTGGCCACCGCCCTGGGCATCGGTGACCTGGCCGATCGCAGCGTGCCCGTCGAGGCGTGCGTCGCGACCGCGCGCCGCGCGCTCGACGCCGGGCTGAACGTGATCGACACCGCCCCGAACTACGAGGACGGGTACTCCGAAGAGATCGTCGGCCGGGCCGTCCGCGCGGTGCCCCGCGAAGCCGTGTTCGTGATCGACAAGATCGACCACCACGACCGGCCCGTCGGGTCGCAGATCGACGGTTCGCTCGCGCGGCTCGGGCTCGGCCACGCCGACCTGTTCGTGTTCCACGACCTGTCCTCGCTCGACGCGTTCGACCGCCTGTGCCAGCCGGGCGGCGGGTTCGACCAGCTCGCGGACGCGGTGACGGGCGGCAAGGCGCGGTTCCGCGGCGTCTCGTCGCACAGCCCGGAGGTGCTCCGCGCGGCGCTGACCGCGGGCGTGTGCGACGTGGTGCTGTTCCCGGTCGGGCCGTTCGTGGACGAACGGTACGTCACCGACATCTTGCCGCTGGCGAGGTCGCTCGGCGCGGGAACCGTGTGCTTCAAGACGTTCGGCGCGGGGAAGCTCGTTGGCGACACGAGCGGGTACAACCAGCCGCTGTCGGCCCGGCCCCGCGGGAAGGTGTCGAGCGGCGGGGCCGACGCCGCCGGCGCGGCGCTGCCGCGGCTGACGGCCGCGGAGTGCCTGCACTACACGCTCACGCTCGACCCGGACGTGGCGCTGCTGGGCCTCAGCTACCCGAACGAGCAGGACGCCGCGTTCGCCGCGGCGCGGGCGTTCCGGCCGCTCGCCGCGGCGCAAATGGCCGACGTCCGCACCCGCGCCGCGGCCGCGCGGCGGGACAAGGGCCCGTGCTGGTGGAACCCGGACCCGCACGCGTAGAGCGGGCCTCAGGCGGTGCCGGCGGGCGGGGCCGTGCTCAGCGCGCGGAGCAGCGGGCAGTCCGGGGCCGGGCCCGCGCCGCGGCGGTACCGGTCGAGCAGCTCCGCCGAGCGCCGGGCGAGCATCCGGCGCACCTCACGGCGCTTCCCCTTGACGCGTGGGATCGGCATCGAGTCGTAGCCGGTCGTCTGGTGCCGCAGCCACGCGATGACGGCGGCCGCGGCCCGCTCTGCGACCGGGATGCGCTTCGTGCGGGCGACGGTGCCGCTGCCCACCGGGGTGGCGTGATCGGCCACCGCGCGGGCCAGGCGCTCCGCGAGGTCCGAGTGGGCCGGGGCGAAGTTGAGGAACGCGAGCACCGCCCCCCGGAACTCCTCGGCGTACTCCCCCTGCGCCCGCTCGCGCCGGGCGGCGTCGGCCCCGCGGCGCCGCGCGTAGGTGTCGGTCGCGCGCTCGGCTTCCAGCTCGGTCCGGACCCGCGCGACCGTCTCGGCCGGCGCCCACACGCCGCGCGAGAACACCTTGCGGCCTCGCCTCTCGGCGACCGACCAGCTGTCGCCCGCGGCGCGCACCCGGCGGGTCAGCGCGGCGTCGCCCGGCGGGACCAGCACCCACCCGTCGGGCACGGTGCGGGCCGAGCCGTCCGCCGCGCGGACGGTGTTCGGCTTCGGTCCCGGGGCGAACGTGAGCGGCGGATCGGTGCGCATGGGGGCATCATCGGCTGGGCGCGGGCTCAGTAGTCGGCGATCGAGCCGTCCTTCAGGCGGCCGCGGAGCGGCCACTCGGGCGGGTGCGGCTTCTTGGCCAGCTCCGCCAGCTTCGCCTCGTCCACCTCCACGCCGAGCCCGGGCCCCTCCGGGAGCGAGGCGTACCCGTCCTTGTCCACCGACCAGTTCTTCTTCACGAGGCCCGCGGGGGTGATCTGCGGGTAGTACTCGTGGACGATGAAGAACGGGACCGCCGCGGTGGCGTGCAGGCTCGCCGTCACCCCGAGCTCGGTGGTCACGGCGTGCGGCGCGAGGGGCACGTGGTACGCCTCGGCCAGGGTGGCGATCTTGCGCATCTGCGTGATGCCCCCGCAGTGCGCGCAGTCGGGCTGCAGCACGTCGATGCACCGCTCCTGGAGGTACGGCACGAACTCCCAGACGGTCCGGTCCCGCTCGCCGGTCGCGAGCGGGATCCGGATCGCCTCCTTGAGGCGCTTGAACACCTCGACGTTCCCGGGCACCGCCGGCTCCTCGATGAACGCGACGTCGGTCGGGTCCAGTGCGTTCGCCAGCTGGATCAGGAACGGCGGGGGGAGGGCGCAGTGGGCGTCGAAGATGACCAGCCCGTCCTCGCCGACCCGCTTGCGCTCGCCGCGGATGTAGTCGACGTACCGTTTGACGTCGGCGGGGGTGGCCGCGAACTCGGCCGGCCCGGCGCCGGGCTTGGTCACCTTCGCGGACGGGTACACGCGGATCCGGTCCCGGGCCGGCCCGCCGAGCAGGCGGTACACCGGCACCCCCCACAGCTTGCCGGTGATGTCCCACAGCGCCATGTCGATGCCGCTCATGGCGTGGAAGACCGCGCCGAAGCGTCCGCCGTAGACGGCGCGATCGTACATCTTGCTCCAGATCTTCTCGGTCTCGAACGGGTCCTCGCCGGTCACCAACTGTCCGAGGCCGGTCGAAATCGAGTGCGAATAGGGAGCATCGATCGCTCCCTTCACCGCGAGCGGATTCGAGTCCACCTCGCCGATTCCGGTGATTCCCGCGTCGGTGTGGACTTTGACGATGAGCGCGTCCTG
>JBJSXS010000997.1:0-4700 GCA_046086545.1 Gemmata sp. | reverse complement strand
GCCGGTCGCGTCGATCGTGCGGCACCGCAGCGTGTACTCGCCCGCCGGCAGCCCGGGCAGCAGCGCCGCCCAGTGCGCCTTCGCGAGGGGCATCGGCCACCGCCGCGGGTTCCCGTCGGCGTCGAAGCCCAGCGCGCCCTTGAGCAACTCGCCGGTCACCTCCCCGCCCCAGCTCTTCGGCGGCGGGAGAATGGCCGCGTCGGTCCACGGCGCGGTGCTGAAGTAAGGGTCGTCGTTCTTCCACGCCTTCCCGGCCGGGCTGACCCACACCTGCACTTTCGCCAGGCCCGCGACGCCCGCCTGCGCGTACCCGGTCACGGGGAGCGGGGCGTTGGCCTTCGCGTTGTTGGGCACGTGGAGCGTCGCCGCGAACGTCTTCATCGGGCTGTCCACGTCGTTGTTCTGCGCGCCGTAGGTGTCGTTCGCGTGGAACAGGTTGCTGAGGACGACGTGCGTGACCCACTTCACCGACTTGTACCCGTAGTGCTCGGGCACCACCACCCGCACCGGGGCCCCGCGCTCGGGTGTGAGCCACGCGCCGTTCAGCTTGTAGCACAGGACCACCGGCGGCAGCCCGCCGTAGTCCTCCAGCACGCGCCCGACCGGCAGCGAGCTGCGGAACTGCTGCTTCGGGTCGTCGTTGTGGTAACCGTAGTAGAACACGCGCCGCAGGTTCTCTTTCGGCTGGGTGAGCCAGACGAGGGTGCGGAGCGGCACCCCCTCCCACACGCCCATCCCGAGCGGGCACCCGAGGTTCAGGCACGTCATGATCTTCGCGAACCTGACCGCGTGCCTCTCGCCCAGTTTCAGCAGCGCGTCGAAGCCGATTGCGGTGGCGTCCTTTTTGGTGAACTGCTTGCCGAGCGCGGCCGGGTGGTCGGGGTCGGCGGTGACCTCCAGCTTCCAGGTGTCGCGCGTGAGGCCCACTTCCCTCTTCTTCGCCTCGGGCAGCGAGTGCGGGACCGGGCGCCCGCGGGACACGTCGCCGAACCGGTCCTGCGCCGTGAAGTAGGCCTCGAGTTTCTCCAGCACCGGCTTCAACTCGTTCGGGAGCGGTTCGGCGGCCCGCGCGGCGGGGCCCGCGGTGCCGGCGGCGAGCGCGGCGCACCGGAGGAAGAACCGGCGCGACAGGTCGGCGTGGGGGGCGTCGTTCACGGCTGCGCTCCGCTGTTGTGGTGGCCGCGGTTCGGTGCGCCGCGTAACCAATTACAAACCGTCCGCTGATCATAACTCGGAGTGCGCGCCGTGGCAGTAACCGTTTGTCGGTGGGGGATTCTCGGGGCCGCGAACATCGCGCGCAAGAACTGGAATGCGATCCGGCTCGCGGAGAACGCGACCCTGACCGCGGTGGCGAGCCGGGAGCCGTCGCGGGCGCGGACGTGGCTGGGCGAGTGTCAGGCCGAGTGCCCGTTCCCCACGCCCCCGGCGGCGTGCGGGTACGACGAGCTGCTCGCGCGCGCCGACGTGGACGCGGTGTACGTCCCGCTGCCCACCGGGGTCCGGCCCGACTGGGTCATCAGGGCCGCGAAGGCCGGCAAGCACGGCCTGTGCGAGAAGCCGTGCGCGCCGAACGCCGCGGGCGTGCGCGCGATGACCGACGCGTGTACGGCGAGCGGCGTACAGTTCATGGACGGCGTCATGTTCATGCACGGCAAGCGGCTGCCGCTGCTGCGCAAGGCCATCGACGACGGCGAGACGGTGGGCCAGCTGCGGCGCGTCGCGTCGCAGTTCAGTTTCGCCGCGGACGAGAGCTTCCTCACCGGCAACATCCGCGTCAGCAACGCGCTCGAGCCGCTGGGCGCGCTGGGCGACCTGGGGTGGTACAACATCCGGTTCTCGCTGTTCGTGATGAAGTACGCGCTGCCCGAGCGGGTGAGCGGGCGCGTGCTCACGGCGAACAGCGAGGGCGTGCCGCTGGAGTTCAGCGCCGAGCTGTTCTTCGCGGGCGGCGCGAGCGCGTCGTTCTACTGCTCGTTCAACACCGAGTTGCAGCAGTGGGCGCACGTGAGCGGCACGAAGGGCAGCATCGGCGTTCGCGACTTCGTGCTGCCGTACTACGGGTGCGAGAGCGAGTTCGTCGCGGACCGGCCGGTGTTCAACGTGAAGGGCACGCGGTACCACTGGGAGAGCCACCCGAGGCGGTTCGCGGTGACCGAGTACAGCGACGGCTCGCCGGACGCGCAAGAAACCAACATGATCCGCACGTTCAGCGGGCTGGCGCTGGGGAAGAAGCCGGACCCGTTCTGGCCGGAGGTCGCGCTGAAGACGCAGGCGGTGCTGGACGCGTGCCTGAGTTCGGCGCGCCAGAACGGCGCGCTGGTGGCCCCGATGCTGTGACCGGGGCGGGCGCTCACTTCGCGGCCGCTTTGCCCGCGCCGAGCGGCTCGAAGTCGCCAGTCCGCTCGGCGTCTTTTGCGGTGCGGGTGCGGCTGCACAGGCTCACATGCGGCGGCCCGCCCTTGTCGCCCGCGCCCGCGTACACCAGGTACTGACCCCCTTCTGGAAGTGCTACCTTCAGGAGGCCACACTCATCGACGCAGCGACGACCAACTCCGTTTCGTCACCCCCCGTCCACCAGCGATCCACCTTGAGCGTCACCGTGCGCTCCGCCTCGCCGGTCTCGATCAGGACCACCTCCCCCAGGCACACGGCCGTGGCGCCCGCCATTGCTTTTTACGGCCCCGGGGCCGGCGATTCGCACGCGTGAGCGCCGTTGGCCCCCGAATTGCTAGCGGCAGAGGATCAGAACGCTGGCCGCTGTATGCTCCGTGACCCGGACGCGAATCCGCGACCCATTTGTGAGGGATCAATGCGCTCCAAAACTGCATTCTTTGGTGCGGTCGTGACGACCGCACTCGTCGTAGCCCTGATCGCCGCGCCCACGCGCTCCGAGGACAAGTCGAAGAAGCCCACCGTTATGCAGCGGAAGTTGACCCACTCGCACAGGGTTTTGGAGGCCCTCGCGAAGAAGGACTTCAAGGAACTGGAGGCCGGAGCCGACGGGCTGATCGAGTGTGTCAAAGACCTGACGTGGAGGATCAACGAGACGGAACGCTACCTCGTGTACACAAACGACTTCCTCCGTCGGGCCGAAGGGCTGAAGAAGGCGGCCAAGGACAAGAACATCGACGCGGCCGCGCTGTCGTATGTGGACCTGACCCTCACCTGCGTGAAGTGCCACCAGTTCTTGCGCGGCGACGACGTGCGGGCGGTGCCCGAGCACAACCCGAGCACCGCGCGCCGCTGACCCGGTTCGCCGGCGCGCGCCCGCGCGCCGCACTGACGCCACGGTGACGCCCGATGCTCCCGATCCGCAAGATCCTATTCGCGACCGACTTTTCGGACTCGGCCCGGCCGGCGTTCGAGTGCGCCCGCGCGCTGGCCCGGGACTACCGTGCCGCCCTTGTGGTGGTCCACGTCGCGGCACCGCCCCGCGCATTCGCGGCCGACGGAATCGCCGTCCCGCTGCCGGTCGAAGAGCCGTACGCCCTGCACGCCCGCCTGGTTCACCTGCACCCCGTGGAGCAGGGTGTGGAGGTCGAGTACCACGTTCTCGGAGGCGAGGCGGCCGAGCAAATATTGAAGGCGGCGCACGAAACGCGCGCCGACGTGATCGTGATGGGCACGCACGGCAAGAGCGCGCTGACGCGGCTGCTGACGGGCAGCGTGGCCGAGAGCGTGATGCGCCGCGCCACCTGCCCGGTACTCACGCTCCGCGGGCCCCTTCACGCCGCGCCGGCCGGCGCGGCGTGAGCCGGTTCCTTCATCAGAGCGTACACAGGTGGGCCGGGGCGGAGGCAGCGCGTCCACGCGTAGGGTCGGACGCCAAACCGCACCTCACGATCCCGTGCTGACGCACTCGCCGGGCGCGCCCGGCCATACGGGTGTGCCGGTTCCGCACGCGCATGTGGCACGGCCGCACACGCGCCCCGTACCAACACTGGGCGCACGCGCTTTTCCTGACAATTACAGGCACTTTGAGCCGGGTTTGGCGTCCGGCCGTGTCGTGGCACGGGCGTTGCTCAGCCACTCGCGCAAAGGATACCAACACCGCGGAGAGCCGCCATGAGCGTTGCCGCGCTGAGCCGGGAAGAACTGCGTCTCTACTGCCAGCAGTTGCAAGCACTCGCCCAGCGGTTATCGGGCGGCGTGGCACAACTGACCGCCGAGGCGACCCGGCCGACGGGCGCGGAGGGCACCGAGACCGATGAGCCGGGCCACGAGCCCCAGGCCACGAGCAGCGAAGGGGACGAAGAGGTGGCACGCGGCGTTCTCCTTTCGGAGGAGCAACTTCTGGCGGAAGTGCGTGCGGCGCTGGCCCGGTTCGACGCCGGGACGTTCGGCCGCTGTGAGGGGTGCGGGCACGCGATCGGGAAGCGCCGGCTGCACGTCGTCCCCTACGCCCGGTACTGCGTCCGCTGCGCCGAGCCTGGTAACCGTGGCTGAGTCCGGTTGCCCGATCGAATGCGTTCCCCCAACTGATCCGAGTGCGGCGGGCCGTGTGTCGCCCGGCCGAGTGAACCAGTCACCACTCCTTTACGAGGACCGCCATGTTTTCCTTCGACGTGTACGCGCTGGGGCTTTTGGAGGTCATCGCCCTTTCTGGCATCATGGCAATGTGTACTCTCAGCATCGCCACCACGATCGGAGTGAGCGTGGCGTACCTCGCGACGCGCGAGCCGCGAGCGGTTCGGCAAGCG
>JBJSXS010000996.1:0-13233 GCA_046086545.1 Gemmata sp. | reverse complement strand
CCCAGGGCGCCGCGCCGGTTCCTTTTCTGTGGCTGACGGTTGTGGCAGTTGATAGACTCGCCCGCACCGTAGCCCGCTCGCGCAACGGAACACACCCTCCCCACGGAGTCTCCGCGTCATGTCCACCGGTTCACGGGATATGCGGTTGTTTCTGGCGTGCTTCGTCTCGCTGGTCGCAACCTCCTTCGGCTTCATCGTCCGCGCGAGCGTGATGGACGACTGGGCGCGTCAGTTCGGTCTGAGCGAGACCCAAAAGGGCGAGATCTTCGGCGTCGGGCTGTGGCCCTTCGCCATCAGCATCGTGCTGTTCAGCCTGATCATCGACAAAATCGGGTACGGCGTGGCGATGGCGTTCGCGTTCGTGTGCCACACCGCGTACATGGGCATCGTCATCGCGGCCCCGAACCTGGTCGCCGGCGGGGCCAGCGGGTACTGGGTGCTGTACTTCGGCAGTTTCGTCGGCGCGCTCGGGAACGGCACCGTCGAGGCGGTGATCAACCCGGTCGTGGCGACCATGTTCAACCGCGAAAAGACCAAGTGGCTCAACATCCTCCACGCCGGCTGGCCAGGCGGGCTGGTGCTCGGCGGCGTCCTGGCCCTGGCGATGGGCGACGCCGACTGGCGGTTCAAGGTGGGTCTGGTCGGCCTGCCGGTGCTGATCTACGGCGGCCTGCTGCTGACCTGCAAGTTCCCGGTGAACGAGCGCGTCACCGCGGGGGTCTCGTTCCGCGACATGCTCAAGGAGGTCGGGTTCTTCGGCGCGTTGCTGATCAACACCCTGATCGTGTTCGAGCTGGCGAACGTGTTGGCCAAGTTCGGCGTCACCCTCGGGTCGGACGAGACCGCGCTGACGCTGGGGCCGGTCGCGCTCTCGCAATCGACGCTGGTGCGGTTCGGCATCTCGGCCGTACTCAGCCTCGCGTTCGGCCTGTACACATTGTCGCCCGGCCGCCCGCTGTTCGTCTTCCTGATGCTGGTGATGATGCCGCTGGCGATCACCGAGTTGGGCACCGACAGCTGGATCGGGGACCTGATGACGCCGGAGATGACGAAGCTCGGGCTGCCCGGGGCGGCGGTGCTCATCTACACGTCGTTCATCATGATGGTGCTCCGGTTCTGCGCCGGCCCCATCGTGCACAAGCTCTCGCCGCTGGGCCTGCTGGCCGCGAGTTCGGCCATCGCGGTCGCGGGCCTGTTCAGCCTGTCGTTCGCCACCGGCGTCCTGATCCTCCTCGCCGCAACGCTCTACGGCGTGGGCAAGACGTTCTTCTGGCCGACCATGCTGGGGGTGGTGGCCGAACAGTTCCCGAAGGGCGGCGCGCTGACGCTCAACACCATCAGCGGCCTCGGCATGCTCGCGGTCGGCATCCTCGGCGCGCCGCTGCTCGGCAACGTGCAGGACCGCGAACTGGACAAGGAACTGGCCGCGAACCACTCGGCCATTCACGCGAAGGTGATGGGCGAGAAGAAGACGAGCGTGTTCGGCGAGTACAAGCCGCTGGACGACGCGAAACTGAAGGCCGCGACCAACGACGAGAAGGCCAAGATCAAGGAAACGCAAGAGGCCGCTAAGAAGAACGCTCTGAAGACGGTGGCGCTCTTCCCCGTAGGGATGCTCGCGGCGTACATGCTGCTGATCGTGTTGTTCTCGATGCGCGGGGGGTACAAACCGGTGCACCTCGAAGCGGAGAAGCCGCACACCCCGACCGCCGGCGCCCCGGCAGAGGATTGGGGCAAGTAGCGGGCAAATGACTACTGCCCTTGTCGTCGTGGCACGCGGGCGGTGAAATGTCCCCGATGTTCACCGACCCGCGCGCCGGCAGCCGCACCTTCACCTTTCTGGGCACCGGCACGTCGATGGGCGTGCCGATGCTCGGGTGCGACTGCCACGTATGCACCTCGACGAACCCGAAGAACCACCGGTTTCGCTGCTCCGTCCTCATCGGCACGCCGCGCGGCAACATCCTCATCGACACCAGCCCGGAGATGCGACTCCAACTCCTGCGCGAGAACGTGAAGCTGATCAACGCGGTGGTCTACACGCACTACCACGTCGACCACCTGTTCGGCCTCGACGACCTGCGCATCTTTCCGCTCAAACTGCAGGGCGACCTGCCGGTGTACTGCACCGAAGAGGTGGAGGGTGTCATCCGGCAGGCGTTCGCGTACGTGTTCGCCCCCGGCAGCGAGGAGGTGCCCCTCGGGTTGCTTCCGCGACTGGACCTGCGCCGCATAACCGAGGCGCCGTTCGAGGTGCTGGGGGAGCGGTTCACCCCGATCCCATTGATCCACGGGCGGTTCAACGTGTTCGGGTTCCGCATCGGGAACGTCGCGTACTGCACCGACGTGAGCGCGATCCCCGAGCGGAGTTGGCCGCTTCTTGAGGGGTTGGACGTGTTCGTGGTGGACGCACTGCGGCCCGGGAAGCCGCACCCGTCGCACTTCAGCGTCGAGCAGGCGCTGGAGGCCGTCGCGCGGGTGAAGCCCGGGCGCGCGTACCTCACGCACATGGCCCACACGTTGGAGTACGACGAACTGCGCCGCGCGCTGCCGGCGGGCGTCGAGCCGGCCTACGACGGCCTGAGGTTCGCTTTCTGACGCGGGCCGCTCCCGCTGGGATCGCCCCTGAAACGGGATCGCGCGGCATGATCTGTCCACCTCCCGAACTCCTGACGCGTCTGAAACACGATCAGCAGGATCACCTCCTCGTGGGCTGGGAGATGCTCCCAGAGGGTGCGCGAGCGGCGCTGCTCGAACAGGTCGCGCGCATCGACCTCGCAGAACTCAAGGCGCTGCACGCGGGCGCGGGGCACCCGCCCGAGGCGCTGCCCGCGGCATTCGGACCGGCGCCGATCACGCCCGCAGCCTTCACGCCCGAGGAGGTGGGCCGCGGGGCCGATGCGTTACGCCGCGGGCAGGTCGCGGCGCTTCTCGTCGCCGGCGGACAGGGGAGCCGACTGGGCGCGCTCCAGCCGAAGGGCTTGTTTCCGGCCGCTGCGGTGTCCGGTGCGTCGCTGTACCAGATTCACGGCGAAAAGGTGCTGGGTACGAGTCGCCGGTACGGCCACCCGGTGCCGTTCCTCGTGATGACCAGCCCCGCGACCGACGCGCAGACGCGTGAGTTCTTCGCGGGCCATCGCGACTTCGGCCTCGCGCCCGGACAGGTGACCTTCTTTCAGCAAGGGACGATGCCCGCCGTGTGCGCCCGCACCGGGCGCGTGCTGCTCGAAGCGCCGGGGAGGCTGTTCCTGAGCCCGAACGGGCACGGCGGCACCCTCACCGCGCTGGCCGACAGTGGGGTTCTGGGCGACATCGCCGCGCGGGGCGTGGAGCACGTGTTCTACTTCCAGGTGGACAACCCGCTGGTCAAGGTGTGCGACCCGGGGTTCATCGGGCGCCACATTCTCACCCGCTCAGAGGCATCATCGAAGGCGGTCGCGAAGGAGCTGCCCGAGGAGAAGGTGGGCGTGCTGGTCGAGGTGAAGGGGCGCTGTTCGATCATCGAGTACACGCAGCTGCCCAAGCACCTCGCCGAACAGTGTGAGGTAGGCGGCGCGCTGCGGTTCCGCGCGGGCAGTCCCGCGATCCACCTGTTCAGCGTCGGGTTTCTGGAGCGGGTGACGCGGACCGCGGCCGGCTCGCTGCCGTACCGCACCGCCCTGAAGGCGGTCGCGCACTACGACCCGCTCGCGGGGCAACTGGTCGCCGCGCCGAAGGAGCCGAACGCGGTGAAGTTCGAGCGGTTCATCTTCGACGCGCTGCCGCACGCCGAGCGCTGGCTCGCGGTCGAGACGCCCCGCGCCGAGGAGTTCGCCCCGATCAAGAACGCGTCCGGACCCGACTCGCCCGAAACCAGCCGCGCGGCACAGATCGCCCTGCACACGGAGTGGCTGCGGCGCGCCGGGATCGACACCGGTGGGCACCCGGTCGAGGTTTCGCCGCTGTTCGCCCTCGACGCGAACGAGTTGCGTGCGAAGATACCGTCAGGAACGCTGATCACTGGGCCGGCCGTGTTCAAATGAGTACAAAATCCGCCGAGTGTCGGCCGAAAGGTAGAGAGCCCGAACGCAGCGCTCCGCCTGTTCGGACCTTGTGCTTCGAATTTCGAGTTTCCCCGGAGGGGAGATGCTGCACGCGATGATCATGGCCGGCGGCGGCGGGACGCGGTTCTGGCCCCGCAGCCGCAGTAAGCGGCCCAAACAGTTCCTCACGTTCAGCGGGGACCGCACCCTTCTGCAGAGCACAGTAGACCGCGTGGCGGCACAGATTCCGCCGGACCGCACGTGGGTCGTCACCGGTGCGCAGTACGCCGACGAGACGGCGGCGCAACTGCCGCAGGTGCCGCGCGACCACATCATCGGCGAGCCGGAGGGCCGCGACACCGCGCCGTGCGTAGGCCTCGGCGCGGCCGTGATCGGCAAGGCGGCTCCCGACGCGACAATCGTTGTCATGCCCGCGGACCACGTCATCGAGCCGGAGCAGGAATTCCGGCGCGCGCTGCACGCGGCCGAGCAGTTCGTCTCGGACATGCCTGACAAGTTGGTCACCTTCGGCATCCGCCCGACGTTCCCGTCCACCGGGTACGGGTACATCAAGCGCGGCGAGTCCGCGGGCGCGCGCCAGGGCGTGAGCGCCGCGCGGGTGGACGTGTTCAAGGAGAAGCCGCAGTTCGCGCAGGCCGAGGAGTTCGTCGCCAGCGGCCAGTACGACTGGAACAGCGGCATCTTCGTGTGGAAGCCGGCTACCGTCCTTAACCAGCTGCGGACGCGCAAGCCGCAGATTCACAGCGTCGTGACCGGCATCGCGGCCGCGTGGGGCACCCCCGCGTGGGACGACGTGCTGCGGGCCTCGTACCACCTGGCCGAAAAGAAGAGCATCGACGTCGCGGTCATGCAGGACGCCGCGGCCGACGGCAACGTACTGGTGCTGACCGCGCCGTACACCTGGGACGACGTGGGCAGTTGGCTCGCCCTCGAGCGCCGCAACCCTCAGGACGCGAACCACAACACCGTCCAGGCGAATCACCTGGGTATCGAAACGAGTAAATGTGTGGTGGTGGGCGATCCGAAAACGCTCATCGCTACCTACGGGGTCAGCAACCTGCTCATCGTGCACGACGGGAACGCTATCCTGGTCGCCGACCGGAAGTACGAGGACAAGGTTAAGGAGATCGTGGACGCGCTGAAGAAAAGCGGCCGCGGGGAGTACACATGAAACAAGAAGGGGAGAAGGGAAGTAGAGGAAAAAGGGTGCCAGAGTCTGGCGCCCCCGCGCCCGACGCAGCACCCGATCCCGGCCCCGTCGCCGCTTCTGTCCCCCTCTGCCCTTCCCCACTTCACCCGCTCTCTTCCAAAGGGCCGCTGATCGGAGTCGATTTCGGCACCAAGCGCATCGGGGTGGCCGTGTGCGACCCGGACCGCATCGTCGCTTCGCCCGTGGGCACGGTCGCGAACGACGTGGGCGCGGACACTTACTTTCGCGACCTGCTCGCAACCGGGAAGTTCATCGGCATCGTTGTCGGCCTGCCACTGCACGCCAGCGGCGCAGAAAGCCCGATGTCGGCGGCGGCACGGTCGTTCGCCGCGCGGCTCGCGGCACTCGGTGCGGTGCCCGCCGTAATGTGGGACGAGCGTCTGTCGTCGTTCGCCGCCGAAGGCGCGTTACGCGAGGCCGGCTACAAGAGGAAGAAGGTCAAGGAAAAGGTCGATCGCGTCGCCGCGCAGATGATCCTGCAATCGTACCTCGACGCCGGGTGCCCGCCGCACGGCAGCGCCCCGCCCCAAATCGATCCGGTGGCCGCCGATGACGGTTCGCCCGACACCGGTCGCGGTTGAAAAATCGCCGCAGCTTGCCTAACTTATTTTTATCTGGGTGGTTTCGCCTCTCTCGCCGCCCCTCGTGCGCTCATTCCATTGGCAGAGGAAGCCTCGATGGCCGGCCGCTCCATTCGCTCGTTCACGGTACTGCCCCGCTTGCCCGACCGGCTCCGCCCGCTCCAGACACTTGCTTACAACCTGTGGTGGTGCTGGAACGCGGACGCGGTGGCGCTGTTCCGCCGGGTCAACCCGGACCTGTTCGAGGCGCTCGACCACAGCCCCATCCGGCTACTCGGGGCCACCGACCAGACGCGGTTCGAGCAACTTGAGGACGACGACGGCTTCCTCGCGCACATGGACCGTGTGGCCGAAGCGCTCGACCACTACCTGAAAGCGCCGACGTGGTACCAGGAACACCACAAGACCGACGCCGGGGCGCGGATCGCGTACTTTTCGGGCGAGTTCGGCATCCACGAGAGCGTGCCCGTGTACTCCGGCGGCCTCGGGGTGCTGGCCGGTGACCACCTGAAGAGCGCCAGCGATTTGGGGCTGCCGCTCACGGGCGTCACGCTCATGTACCGCGAGGGGTACTTCCGCCAGTACCTCAACGTGGACGGTTGGCAGCAGGAGCGGTACCCCGAGAACGATTTCTTCACGCTCCCCCTGACGGAGGAGCGAGACCAGAGCGGCAAGCCCCTCACGGTGACCGCCCCGCTGCCCGGGCGTGAGGTCGCGCTCAAGGTTTGGCACATCCAGGTCGGGCGCGTGCCGCTCTACCTGTTGGACGCGAACATCCCGCAGAACCGGCCGGAGGACCGCGCGATAACCGCGCAGCTGTACGGCGGCGACCAGCACACCCGCATCCAACAGGAGATCATCCTCGGCATCGGCGGGATTCGCGCCCTCCGCGCGATGGGCAAGATGCCGACCGTGTGCCACATGAACGAGGGGCACGCGGCGTTCACGGGCCTTGAGCGCATCCGCCTGCTGATCGAGGGGCACGAACTCGACTTCGCTACCGCGTACGAAGCCGTGAAAGCGGGCACGTGCTTCACCACACACACACCGGTGCCGGCTGGCAACGACGCGTTCCCGGTGCAGATGATCGAGCAGTACCTCGGCGAGTACGCGGCCGGGTTGGGGCTGGACCGCAACGCCCTCGTGGCCCTCGGGCGGCAGCACCCGGGTAGCGAGCAGGAGCCGTTCGGGATGACCGTGCTGGCGCTAAAGCTGGCCAACACGTCCAACGGCGTGAGCAAGCTGCACGGCGCCGTGTCGCGCCGCATGTGGCAGGAGCTGTGGCCCGAGCTGCCGTCCGGCGAGGTGCCCATCACCAGCATCACCAACGGGGTGCACACGCAGAGCTGGCTCGCGCCCGAGTTCGCGCAACTGTACGACCGCTACCTCGGCATCCAGTGGGAGGAGCGCCCCACGGACTTCGCCATCTGGAAGCGCGTCGAACACATCCCCGACGGGGAGTTGTGGCGCACCCACGAGCGCGGGCGCGAGCGGCTGGTCGCCCTGGCCCGGGCGCGGCTGCGGGCGCAGCTCAAGCGGCGCGGGTCGCCCCCATCGGAGGTGGACGGGGCCGACGAGGTGCTGGACCCGGACGCGCTGACCATCGGGTTCGCCCGCCGGTTCGCCACCTACAAGCGCGGCGACCTGATCTTCCGCAACGCGGACCGCATCATCGACCTGGTGAACAGCAAGGACCGCCCGGTGCAGTTCATCTTCTCGGGGAAGGCGCACCCGCAGGACCGGGGCGGCAAGGAGCTGATCCAGCGCGTCGTTCAGCAGTCCCGAAAGCCCGAGTTCCGCAAGCGCGTGGTCTTCATCGAGGACTACGACATGAGCGTCGCCCGGTACCTGGTGCAGGGCGTGGACGTTTGGCTCAACAACCCGCGGCGCCCGCTCGAGGCGTCCGGCACCAGCGGCATGAAGATCTGCGGCAACGGCGGCCTGAACCTCTCGATCCTCGACGGCTGGTGGGTCGAGGGGTACGACGGCGACAACGGCTGGGCCATCGGCGCCGGCGAAGAGTACACGGACCTCGCGTACCAGGACGAGGTCGAGAGCCGCGCGCTTTTGGACCTGATCGAGCAGGACATCGCGCCGACGTTCTACAAGCGAGACGCCGGGGGGTTACCCCGCGAGTGGATCCGGCGCATGAAGCGGTCGATCATGAGCCTGGTGCCGGTGTTCAACACGAACCGGATGGTCGAGCAGTACACCGAGAGGTGCTACGTGCCGAGCCACCGGCGGGCCGCCAAGCTCAGCGCCGATCACCTGAACGGCGCGCGGGCGCTGGCCGCGTGGCGCCGCCGCGTGAGTGCGGACTGGGGGCAGGTGCGGGTCGAGAACGTCGAGGCCCCGGTAGGGGACGCGCTGCGGGTAGGCGCCGCGTTCCCGGTGCAGGTGCGGGTACACCTCGGGCCGTTCCGCCCGGAAGACGTGGAGGTGCAACTGTGCCACGGGGCGCTGGACGCACTGGGCGACATCGCGGACCCGCACACCGTCGCGCTCAGTTCGAACGGGGCGACCGCCGGACCGAGCGTCGTGTTCAGCGGCCAGGTGCCGTGCCGGGCCAGCGGCCACTTCGGGTTCGGCGTTCGTGTGCTGCCCAAGCACTCCGACCTGGCGCACCTGTTCGAACCCGGGCTGGTAACTTGGGGCTAACGGCCGGGCATCGAGGTCGGGTTCGTTTCGATGAGACTCGCTTCGCCAGGTGACTGAGTTTAATTCGAAGTGTCACGCGTGGGCACAGCCGCCTTCTGGCCCCTACTTCGCATCCCGGGTCGGGTTAGCGGCCCCCTCTCCCGCGACCGTTGTCCACGCACGCACCCGCCACTTCGTGACCAGCCCATGCAGCACGTACGGGTCGGCCCGCGCGAATGCCTCCGGCACACTGGGCGACTTGCAAGCGAACAGAAGGACCGCCCCATCCACCGGGTCCGCTAACGCGCCGCCCAGCACCAGCTCGCCACGGTCGGCTGACGCCCACGCGTGCGCCAAATGCGCGGCCCTGAGAGGTGCGCGGCGCTCAACATGGTCGGGTACAACTTCGTAGATCAGCAGATAGTGCATTCGCCCCCCGCACAACCGGAACCACCGACATGACTCACCCTCGGGCCCCACGCCCGCAGGCAGATGTGTCGCTCGCGGTACATCATCGCAGACCCGGTGTCGATATTACTCCACGTCCCGGGCGCGTTTCGACGACCCACCGGGACCCGGTCCGGTCAAGACGGCCGGCCGCACCCTCGCCCCATGGAAGGAACTCCGATGCGCAAGCTCATCCTCGCGTTTGTTATGGCCGCGGTCGCGTTCGGCGCCGTCTCGGGTTGTCGCTCGGCCGGTAGCAGCAGTTGTGCCTGCGGCCGCTAAGACCGACCGACCGGGATGGGGCCGCGTCAGAAAACTCTCGCGCGGCCCCTGTATTCATTTCAGGGATTACTTTTCCCGCCTTAAGATTGAATTTCGACCCAAATTCCGAACCGCCCAAACCCTGTCGGGCAGACGCTCTCATTTTGGGGCTGGTTGACAGTATAGCCTTCGTGGCGCACCGTTGGATAACCACACCTTGCAGCTAAGGAACCTCGGTGTCTGGAACGCCTCCTGTCCAACCTTCTGCGTGTACTGTACCCCGACGGGCGACCGTACTTGCGGCCGTACTCGACCCGCGCCGCCTCCCGACCCCGCCGGCTGTCGCGCTCCAGGTGGTTAGTGCGGCCAGCCGCCCGAATTGCGACCCGGCCGAGATCGTGGCCCTCTTGTCCCAAGATCCGGCGCTTTGCGCAAAGCTCCTAAAAGCTGTCAACTCTTGTCTTTACGGGCTGAGCAAACCGGTCGCATCGCTGGAGCGCGCAATCGCGGTACTCGGTCTCGGGCCGGTTCGGTCTCTGGCCCTCGGGCTTTCGCTGCCGGCGATCAAGACCGGGCCGACTGACCCAAACACCCGGGACTACCAGATCACGTCAGTGGCCGGGGCGATCATCGCGCGGGATCTCTCGGCCCGGACCCCGCGGTCGGCGCCAGCCGACGACATGGTGGCCGGGTTGCTCCGCGAATTGGGCGCGGTGCTGCTCCAGCAAACGTACCCGGACGCCTGGCGAGACATGACAGCCCGCTGGGGCGACCTGCTGGTGACCGATTCCTGCGCGGCCGAAGAGGAAACATTCGGTGTGAGCCACGCGGAGGTGAGCGCGGAGCTGCTCACCGTCTGGAACATGCCCCCCGAGTTGGTCGAGCCGATCCGCTACCACCACGCTCCCGAAAAGTTGGCGGACGCGGCCCCGGCCGTGAGCCGGCGTGCCGAACTGTTGTGCTTCGCCGACTGGCTGGCGCGCATCAACGTGGTGGTCCGATACCCGGCGGTCCTGACCAACGTCCTCGACATCGCGCGCACCCAGTTCGGCTTCACCCGCCCCGAGCTGGTCAAGTTCCTGTCCGGCATCCTTCCCAAAGTGAGCGAGTTCGGTGAGTTGCTGAACCGGGACGTGCGCGACTGCCCCAACTTCGCGGAGGCACTGGCGGCCGGCGGACAGGAGCTGGTGAACCTGGCGGTGGAGAACAACCGCAACCGCATGAGCGGGGGCATGAGCCACTCGGCCACCCCCCGGCCCGGGGCGCCGGCCCTCGACTCGGAGGTGACGGTCGACCTGTGGGGCTCCTCCTCCCGCGACACTCACTACGGCTCCGACGACACGGCGTCCGCAGCCGTCGGCGACCGCGCCGACCTGCCTGCGTTCCACCCGCGGTTCATCAACGATTTCCCGGTGACGGGGTGCCGGCTGGGTGATTACGAGCTGCACGAGTTGCTGGCGCGCGGGGCGATGGGGGTGGTGTTCAAGGGGTACGAGCCGAGCCTGGAACGGTTCGTCGCAATCAAGGTACTCGCGTCCGAGGCACTGGCCGACCCAACCGCCCGGGCCCGGTTCGCACGCGAGGCACGCGCGGGCGCCGCTATCCGGCACGAGAACGTGGTTGCCATCTATGCGGTGCGCGAGTTCAAGGGGCTGGCGTACCTGGCGATGGAATACGTGGCCGGCACCCCGCTAGACCAGTACGTTCAGGAAACCGCACCCGTGCCGGTGCCGGTCATCGCCCGTCTCGGCCGGCAGATCGCGCTGGGAACGGCGGCGGCCCACAAGAAGGGCATCGTCCACCGCGACATCAAGCCGTCCAACATCCTCGTTGAGCGCGAGACGGGCACGGCCAAGGTCGCCGACTTCGGCCTGGCCCGCAGCGGGGCCGACGCGTCGCTGTCGCAGGCCGGGTTGCTGGTCGGCACGCCGTCGTTCATGGCCCCGGAGCAGATCAACGGTAACCCCGCGAGTGTGGCCTCCGACCTGTTCAGCCTGGGCGGTGTCCTCTACGCGATGTGCGCCGGCGAGCCGCCGTTCCCGGGCACCAGCCTGGGCGCGGTACTGTTCGCGGTTTGTTCGCGCCCGCCGCGGCCGCTGCGCGAGCACCGCCGGGACATCCCGAACTGGCTCGAAGCGGTGATCATGCGCCTCCTCGAGAAGAACCCGGAGAACCGGTTCGGGTCCGCGAGCGAGGTGGCGGAAGCCCTCAACCGCGAGTGACTCCTGCGCCCCGACGTGCCGCGGCCCGCGCGATTCTCAATCGGGCGGGCAGCGGCGTTTCGTGACAACAGACATCGCGCCCACGGCACGAGGGGTCTGTCCGGCGGGCCGCGTTCACCACCGGCGTCCACAAGAACACCGCCTCTCAGCCTGGCTTCCTGCGACCGTTCGACGCGCGCCGCCTAGCGATGCTGGCGCCGAGTAGCCCTTTCATTGGTTCGGTCGTGGCGCACCGAAGTGGCCTGTTTTCATCTCCGCCGTCTCATGTTTGTTCACGAAGGGACTGTTTCATGACAGGAGCACCCTGCGGAAGCGTGGGCGAGCATCTTCGAATAAAGCGAGGCGTTCCATAACCGCATCCGACGGTACTCGGCCTCGGGGTACGTTGCCCGAGTCGAGTACGAGCGGACGCATACCCGAACCCACAGATCAGGGCTGACCACTTCTCGTGGGGAACTCCGACCCCATACGATATGCCACAAGATTCGGGACGAGCCCGGTACCACTGGTCGTGCAGGAGCCGCTCGACACGATGCCCGCTGACCGCGATCCCACCCCGTGCCCCACGTGTCGCTTGCCAGGGTGGTTGTGTGTGTGCGCGCACGCGCCGCGCATCTTCACGCGCACGCCGGTTGTGGTGATCGCCCACGTCCGCGACCTGGGCCGGACCAGCAACACCGTGCGACTCCTGTCTCTGGCGGTCCCCGGGGTGACCGTGGTACCACACGGGGCGTCCCCCGCTCCGACCGAATTGGCCCCGCATGTGCCAGCCGGAGCGACCCCAATCGTGCTGTTCCCGGGTCACGGGGCGCGGCCGCTGACGCACCAACTCCTGGCGACGTTGCCCTACCCGCCGGCGCTCATCGCCCCGGACGGCAACTGGCGGCAGGCGAGCCGAATGGTGAAGCGCGTGCCGCTACTGGCCGGCGCCGTGAAAGTTGCTCTGCCGGATCGCGCTTTCGCGGGGATGGCCGCGCGTCGCAATCAGGCGGGGCATCAGATGTCCACGTTCGAGGCGGTGGCTCAGGCTCTCGGGGTTCTGGAAGGGGATGCGGTTGCCTCGCGGCTGTTCGAGTTCTACCGCCGGGCCACGGACCGGCTGCTGCTGGTACGCGGCAAACTGCGACTCGCGGACGTTTACGGCGGGCTTGATGACCCGCTCACGCACAGCGAGCCGAGGTGATTCAGATGCGAAAGAAGACGTGAGAAATGCAGGCGCAGCGAAGGGTGCCGCGCGGCACGCCCCTGTTCTTGACTGGGGCAAAATGCCGCGTGGCCGCCATGGGCTTTGGTCCCGGGGTCAGTCGAGCTTGATCTCCAGGCTGTCCGTCGCGGCGGTGATGTCCACCTTGATTGGCGACTTGCCGCTGCCGTATTTGGTCTGAATCGCGTCGAGTTCAGCGGGCTTCTTCGCCTTGGCAGGATTGAACTCCTCCTGAGGGGACGACGGGCGCCAGATCACCCAGACGGTGTGGGTGCCGGTGACGGCGCCTTTGTTGGTGATGTCGTACTCGAGTGTGAACCGACCGTTCTCGTCGGCCACGCCCCAACTCGGGCGGCCGGTCGCGGGCTCGAAGTTCACCGTCAGGTACGGGACCGGCTTGCCGTTCCTGGTCAGGGTGCCGGAAACGGGCACAATCTTCGGGCCGCTGTTGCACCCGCACAGGGCGGCGAGGGCAACGAACAAAAGGGCGGCAGGGGCCGCCCGGCGGGCTGCAGGCATGTTCGCTCCAGGGTGAGTTGGTCGAAGTGGTGCCGACGCCCACGCGGCAAAACCGCGCGGGCGCGACCCAGATCAGTAGTTCGACGCCACCTCGCCGCCGGCGCGGGTG
>JBJSXS010000995.1:0-6495 GCA_046086545.1 Gemmata sp. | reverse complement strand
GTCCTTCTTCAGGTTGGAGTACTCGGCCTGGTACGTCTCGACCCGCTGGAACTCGCCGAACACGGCGCTCAGGTCCGGGATCGGGTCGCCGAACTTCATGTTCCGTGCCGCCAGATCGGCGAACACGGCCGACCGCCCGGGCCAGGTGAACAGGGCCTTCTGGCGGCCCCAGTTCTCCTTGTGCAGGTCCCCCTGCTTCTTCTCGACCACGGTGGACACCTTGTCCAACTCGGTGATCAGCGCCGCCGGCTTGGGCATCTTCGTCGCGGCGATCTCGTCGTTCGCCTTCTTGATCTGCTTCTGGCGGGCCTCGATCTTGCCGCCCACCTGCGAGCTGATCATCAGCACCGCGATGAGGGTGAGCAGCGGCACGACGCCGAGCAGGAGCCAGAAGTGGTGCTTCTTGGCGGGATTTTCACGCTTCATAGAGGGACCCGGTTCGGTGCTCGTGTTCGGTATCTATCGCCGGAGCGCGGGGCGCGGAACGTCAGTTTTCGGGCCGCCCACCGCCCGGTCACGGGGCGGCGGGCGTCGGGGCCGCGGCCGGGGTGGACGGGGTCGGCTCGCGCCACAGGACCATGACGACGAACTCGTACCGCGTCTTGGACCGATCCTCCGGCGGCTTGGCGGGCGGGGCCGGCTGTGCCGCGCCGCCGGTGCTCCCGATCGCGTTCCACGCGGGCGCGAGGACCGGTGGGGCATCGGTCGGGGCGCCGGAACCGCCCGGACCACTGCCCGGGGACGGAGTGCCCGGTCCGGGAGGGAAGCCGGGGCCGCCGGGACCGGTCAGGCCCCCGGGACCGGTCAGGCCGCCCGGCGCGTTGGTCCCGCCGCCGATCAGCCCGTCGAGGTACGACTTACCCTGGCCGACGTACAGGAGCACGCCGGGCTGCGGGGCGAAGTCGGGCCACACGTTGTACACGAACGCGTGACTGACCTTCCCCTTCACCGGGTCTTGCACGCCGACGATGTACTTGCCCACCTTGGTCTCGTCCCTGGCGAACGCCTCGGCGCGCTGGAGGTTGCGGAGCAGCGACTGCTCGATGAACCGGCGCCCGCCCTTGTGGTCGGTCCAGCCGCGGATCTCGATCACCCACGCCCCACCGTCGCCGGCCTTGGGCTTCCACCGCCCGCCGTTGGCCTCGTCCTTCTCGCGCTCGGCGTCGGCCATCCAGTCGGCGATGGGGACGCCGAACTTGGTCTGCACCTGCTGGTCGGCCGCGGTCAGGAACGCGCTGGCGTTGGTGACCCACCGGGTGTGGACCGTGTCCACGTTGACGAACGCGAGCGACTTGGGCTTGTCCGAGTTGGCGTCCTCGACGGCCCGCTCGACCGGCACGCCCTCGCTCATCCGCCGCAGGAACCATTCGTAGGCCTCCTGCCCGGCGTTGAGGTCGCCCTTCCAGAGCTTCACCTGGTCGATGACCGGCAGCTCGGGGCTGCTGTTGACCCGCACGCCGACCTCGTTCAGCGTCCCGTTGGTGCCGGGCTTGGGCAGGCTGGCGGTGAACACCTCGGTGAACCGGGGCCAGTTCAGCCGCTCCTCCTGTCCGGCGATGATGAGCTTCGTCTCGTCCTGCTTCTGCTTCGACTTCTGGAGCTTCTCGCCGTAAGTGCTGTCCTGCTGCGCGGCGGCCTTCTTGGCCGCCTCCGTCATCTGGATGCCCTTGTCGATGTTCTTGTCGGAGATGGCCGCGTAGGGGCCGGAGAAGCCCATCGCCATCCCGCCCAGCCCGACCAGCAGGGCCGCCGCCGCCGCCGCCGCGTAGGGCTTCTTGGCCCGGATGATGCGGTCGGTGCGGATGCTCTGGGGCAACAGGTTGGTGCCCAGCCGCGCCAGCCCCAGCCCCTGCAGCCCCAGCCCGTAGGCGACGGGGAACGTGAGCAGGTTCTCCTTGAACAGCGGGTCGTTGATGACCGCGTCGCCCTGCATCTTCTCGAACCTGGCCGGCTTCCGCACTTCCAGGGACAGCTTGTCGGCGAGGTACTTCTGGAGACCCGGCAGCTTGAACGCGCTGCCCAAGCCCACCAGGTGCGCGACGTGCGCGTCCCGGTGCGTGTTGGTGAAGTACCCGAGCGACCGCTGCACCTCGCCCACGAAGTCGGTGAGCACCGGCTTGATGGCCTTCAGGATGCTGGCCATGTCCGGGCTCTTCGCGGCGTTCCGCTTCAGGTGCTCGGCCTTCGCGAACGTGAGCTTCAGCTCTTTGGTGAGCGCGCGGGTGAAGTTGTTGCCGCCGAGGGGGATCGGCCGCTGCCAGATGATCTTCCCGCCGTCGGTGATGATGAGGTTGGAGGCGTCGGTGCCCACGTCCATCACCACGGTGCAGCGCTTCTTGCCGCGGGGGGTGTCGTCGTCGGCCTCTTCGGCACCCTCGGCGTTCGGCTTGAGCAGCTCGTAGGTCGCGAAGTTGACCAGCGCCAGCGGCGACATCTGGATCATGTGGACTTCGATCTTGCTGCCGGCGT
Source organism: Gemmata sp. (assembly GCA_046086545.1). Taxonomy (GTDB): domain Bacteria; phylum Planctomycetota; class Planctomycetia; order Gemmatales; family Gemmataceae; genus Gemmata. The sequence continues at coordinate 4,026 of JBJSXS010000995.1, read as the reverse complement.
AGTAGCCCATGTAGCGCGAGATGACGTCCTTCTTCATGGCGAAGAGGCCGACCTCGGTCTCGAGCGCGAACCCGTCGATGGTCTCGCCGCCGCCGATCTTCTGGAAGTCCCACTCGACCTCGTCGAGCGGGAACGGGATCTGCTGCTTGGCCTCGAACTTGACGATCTCGGGGATCCGCTTCTCCTCGACCTGCGGCAGCTTGACGAACCGCGCGAGGCCGGACTGGCCGGCGATCCCGATGCACACCTCGTCGTTCTTGACGCTGTTGCGCGACAGGAACTTGTCGAGCGCTTCGCGGATCAGCGTGTCCATGTCCGCGTCGGGCTGTGAGAGCAGCTTGGCGTGCTCGACGTAGTCGAACGCGGTGGCCGTGGGGGCGCCGGCAACGAGTTCGAGCCGCAGGGCTTTGAGGGCGGACTGACCGATGTCGATACCCCAAACGCCTTTCGCGACGGCCATGTTGAAGTTCTCCGGGGCGGGCTAGAATCGCCCGCCTAGATGCCTGGTCCAGCGCCCGGCGGCGCGCAGAACGCCGCGTGTCTTGGTCACGAGTGCGAGTGTCGTGGTTTACGGTATCACCCGCCCACCACCGCTGTCAACGAACTGAACGGCGGGCAAGGCGAAATGTTGGCGCAAGTCTCCGGGTTGGGCGCGTTCGTCCAATTTTCGCTGGCCTTGCCGCGCGTGTTTGGTGTTTAGTGTTTGGTGTTCTGGTTCCGAGGGCGCCGGAGCGCCGGCGACCGGGGTGAGTAACTTAACCACCAAGCACTTAAAACGAAACACCCAATCCTATGTCCAAAACCTGGGCGAAGGTCGGCACCGCGCTCGCCTGCGCGCTGACCCTGTGTGCGGTCGCGTTCCTGCGGAACGAGCCGACGAGCGCGGCGGCCCGACCCGACCTGAAGCCGCTCGCTCACTGGGTCTTTGATCCAGAGGGCACGACCGGCAAAACGGTTACGGACAAAGCCGGGAAACTGCCCGGCGTGATCCTCGGCACACCCAAACTGATTGAGAAACCGACCGCGCACCTCCACCTCACCGGTCCGGACGACGGCGTGTTGGTGAAGGACCGGGTCACGCCCGACACGCCCTTCCTCCCGAAAGACGCGCTGTCGGTGGTCGCGTGGGTGCGCGTCGATGAACCGACTGAGTGGAGCGGGGTTCTCGGGTGCTTCCAGGACAACGGGCCGGAGGAGTACGGGTTCGTGGTGGGGGCGAACAAGAAAAAGCTCTTCTTCGGCCTGACCACCGACGCGACCAAGAAGATGACCTACCTCGAAGCCAGGACCGAGTTCGCCCGCGGGAAATGGTATCACGTCGCGGCCGTGTACGACGGCAAGCAGATGAACCTGTTCATCAACGGCCAGCCGGACGCGGCATCGACCGAACAGACCGGACCGATCCTGTGGGCGAAGGCGGCCCCGCTCGTGATCGGGCGCTACAAGGACGACGACGAGGACTTCCCGCTGCACGGCGCGCTCAAGGAGGTCTTGCTGTGCCCGCACGCGGTGACGGCGGAGCAGGTCGCCACTCACTTCGATGCCGACAGGGCACTTGCGGACGCGCCGTCGGTGGTGCCCGACGGGCCGAAGTTTATTGTCGAGCCGTACTTGCAGTACGTCACGCGCACCGGCATCACGGTGATGTGGGAGACGGAGGAGCCGTGTACCGGCGTGGTCGAGTACGGGACCACGTTCCCGCCCAAACTGCAGGCGAAGGGCGAAAAGGCCGACGCGATGGGCGAGGTGCCGCTGACGAACCTCGAACCGAACACGAAGTACTTCTACCGCGTGGTCTGCACCGACGGGCAGGGGCGAAAGCTGGAGGGCAAGCCGCTCACGTTCATGACCGCGCCGGGCCCGAACGACGCGTACAGTTTCGCCGTCATCGGCGACACCCAGCGGAACCCGGTGATCACCGGGAAAGTCGCGAAGCTGATGTGGGAGCGCCGCCCGAACTTCGTCGTCCACTGCGGCGACGTGGTGGACGACGGCGCGTCGAAGGCCCAGTGGACCGGCGACCTGTTCAGGCCGTGCAACGAACTGTTCGGGCGGGTGGCGGTGTTCCCGTGCATCGGCAACCACGAAAAGGACCACCCGCACTACTACAAGTACTTCGCGCTGCCCAGGCCGGAGTACTACTACAGCTACACCTACGGCAACGCGGAGTTCTTCGTGCTGGACACCAACACGAAGCGCAACCTGAAGAGCGACGGCGAGCAGTACAAGTGGCTCGACAAGGCGCTCGCGGCGAGCACCGCGAAGTGGAAGTTATGCTACCACCACCACCCGGCGTACTGCTCGGACGACGACGACTACGGCAACACGTGGAAGGGCGGCAGCACCTACGGCGACACCCGCGTCCGGAGCTTCGTTGCCCTGTACGAGAAGTACAAGGTAGACGTCGTGTTGAACGGCCACGTTCACGTGTACGAGCGCACGTGGCCGATCCGCGACGGGAAGATCGACCAGAAAAACGGCGTGGTGTACCTGACCAGCGGCGGCGGCGGCGGCAAGCTCGAGAACTTCGCGCCGACCCCGACGTTTTTCAAAGACCAGTTCCGCTCCGACTACCACTTCTGCTACGCGACCGTCCACGACGGCACGTTCAACCTGAAGGCGTTCGACCACGAGGGCCGGCTGTTCGACCAGTTCGCACTCAAGAAGGAGTGACGGGCGGGTGCGGCCCGCGGGACCGTCAGGCGGTCGCGCCCGAGCAGCTCTCGCGTTCGGCAGCGGGGTGTGCAATACTGTGCCACAAGCTGCCAAGCGTTGGAGCATATTTTATGAGCGATTCGCAAGGGTCGCCCAAGTACGTGGCTGTGGCCGAGGCCATCGAGGCACAGATCCGGGTGGGGAAGTGGGACGGCGGCAAGGTGCCGAGCGTCCGCGGGATCGCCGCGCTGCACGCGGTGAGCACGGTCACCGCGCTGCGCGCGATCCAGATCCTGCGCGACAAGGGCCTGATCCAGACGGTCGAGCGGGCCGGCAGCCGGCGGGTCCCGCCGCCGACCGCGGACCGCTGGGCGCTGGTGCTGCGCGCCACCCCGGGCCAGTGGCAGACGGCGACCATTAACAGGTGCCGGTTTGGGTTCGAGGCCCTGGCCCGGCGCGAGCCGATGCACCTGGAGCCGGACGCGGTCCCGCTCGCGCCAGAGTTGAGCGCCGCCGACATCCGCGCCCGCGTGCGCCGGGCGAAGGCGGACGGGGTCGGCGGCGCGTTCCTGCTGCCGTCGCGGTGCAGCGACGAGGAGATGCGGGTGGACGAGCGGCTCCTGGCCGCGTGCAAAGCGGAGGCGCTCCCCGTGGTGCTGCTGGAGCGCAACCTGCGCGGGCACCGCCGGAAACTGGAGCACGACCTCGTCGCGGCGGACCACGCCGATGGCGCGGCCACGCTCACCCGGCATTTGCTCGACCTGGGGCGCCGGAGGGTCGCGGTCGTGGTGGCGTCCCCGACCAGCAGCCACAACGACAAGGTCGCCGGCTACCTGTACGCGCTGCACGCGGCGGCGCTGGATGGGAACGGGGCGGCGCCCGAGCTGCGGCCGGTGGTGCTGTACCAGAGCCACGAGCGGCCGACCCGCGAGGCGTACGCGAGCCTGGCCGACGAGGTGCAGCGGCGGCACCTCGACGGCGTGGTGTGCTTCCAGGATTACGCCGCGGTGGGCCTCACCTTCGAGCTGCTCAGCCGCGGGCTGAGGGTGCCGGCGGACGTGGCCGTGGTCGGGTCCGACGACTTGCCCGTCGGCGAGCAGTGCGCCATCGGAATTACCACATATGCTTACCCGGGCGAACCGGTGGCCGAACAGGCCGTGCGGCTGATGCGGGAGCGGCAGCGGAACCCGGACCGGCCCCCACTGAAGGTGGTGGTCCCGGGGCACATGATCGTGCGCGCGAGTTCGACCGGCGCGCCCGCCCGGGCGCCCGAAGGGAGTTAACGTGGGTACAGAGCGGCGGGCGGACGTGGCGGTGGTGGGCGCGGGCGTCGTGGGCCTTGCGTTCGCGTGGGCGGCCGCGCGGAAGGGG
>JBJSXS010000994.1:0-5382 GCA_046086545.1 Gemmata sp. | reverse complement strand
CACGTCACCCGCTCGGGCCACGCGCGTGACATCCCCGGCTACGCGGCCCGGCACGCGGAACCGTGCCGGCCGGGTACGAGCGATGTCGCGTGGTGGAGCGGTCGGGTGACGTGAACGGGTTGCGTCAGGACGGATCGATGCGAGCGAGTGCGGACTCGGCGGTGAGAACGTCGGCCGCGGCGGCGAGGACCGCCAGCGTCGCACGGGCCAGGGGACCGCCGGCCAGGCCGAGCGCGGTGGCCAGCACCCCGAACCCGACCGCGGCGGGAACACCGCCCCGGTGGGCCAGCCACCACCGCCCGACGTTGACGCCGACGGTCACCGCCGCGGCCGCCGGGACGGCCGGTCTGGGCTCCGGCTCGGTGCGCTCGTCCGGCTCGTCGCGCGCGTACCGGGCGGGGACGTCGTCGGGGTCGGCCCACGGGTCGCGGGGCTCGCCCCACGCATCCCGCTCGCGGTCGTACCCATCGTCCCGCCACCCGGGCCGCAGCGGTCTCGGGGACGGGGCCCGCGGCGGCACGAGGAGGCGGTCGAGCAGCGCGACGACGAGCACGTCCCGGACGGCGGTGCCCACCGCGCCGGCCAGTTCGGTCGCCAGCGCCGCGCGGACCTTCACCTTCAGTTCCCGGAGCGCGTTGGCCAGTTGGTGGGCGCGGGTCGTGACGAGTGCGGTCATCGCGGATCCTCCTCGCCCAGGTTGAGTTGCCGGAGGTTCGTCATCAGCGCCGCCAGTGCCTTCTTCTGCTTGCTCGAGTGGCGCAGCACCGACACGAGTTGGCTCGCCTTCGCGGCCGCGTCGGCGAGGGCGTCGCGCAGCCCCTCGGCGAGCGCCAGGGGGTCGGGCGAGTCGCCGCGCGGCGCGTGCCCGTCGATCTCGGGCTTCATGGTCGTTCTCCTTTCGGGAAGAATGGGAATCGGGACGAGGGTTGTCGGTTACCCCGGTTCGGAGGGGGCGATCACCGGCAGCGGAGTTCGGTGCGGCTCGGGCGCCGGGTGCCAGCAGTGCCCACACACGTCGCACGTCACCCGACGCGCGCGCCGGACCCCGTCCTCGGCGGGACACACCGGTGGGCTGCCGGGGGGAACGGGGTGGCCGCGGAGTGCGCGGACCCGGAACACCAGATCGACTGCGGCGGGCGGCACGTCGTCCTCGGACACCGAGAGCCACGCGAGACGCACACCGGCCGGGACGTTCGTCGGAACGCCGGTGTCGCGGTCGCACGAGTACCACGCGACGCAGTTCGGCAGCGCGCTCATCCGGTCGATCGCGAGCCGGATCTCGGTGCACCGCCACGAGCGCGTGTAGAAGTAGAAGGCGACGCGGGGCGAGCGGCGCATGATCGCCAGCCACTTCCGGGCGTAGCGCGCCGTGAGAAAATCGCCCGCGGTGTGGACCCGGACGACCCGCACCCGGTGGGCGATCAGGAACGCGACGACGCGGCGCACGAAGTCGCGCCGGCGCGAGGCCCGCAGGTTGCGCCGGTACTTGACCACGGCGGCGGGCCGGTACCGCTCGACGGCCACGGCGTAGCAGTGGGCCGAACAGGTCGGGGACATTCCGGGGCAGACGTCGGGCGCACCCGAGGGCAGCGCGAACCCCCAGATCCGCCGACCGCCCAGCTTCAAGTTGCCGGGGGTGAGCATCACGAACCTCCGAAAATGATCGGCGGCGCCCGACGGCCGAGTGGCCGACGAGCGCCGCGAAACGGGCGAAGGGAAACGTTGGAGCGGTGGGCGCCGACGGGCGCAGGTCACCCGCCGGCCAGCGCGCGGCGGACCAGGTCGTGGGCGTCGTCGAGGAACGGGCGGCCGAGCATCCACTTCAGGTAGCCGGGGTCGCGCGCGGCGACCCCGGCGAGCGGCTGCCCGCTGTACTTCCCGAACGCGAACACGACGTGCCCCGCTTCGCGCCGGAACCGCCCGGCGACGTCCACCTCGACCAGTGCCGCGTGCAGTTCGGCGGGCGTGGGCGGCAGCGCGTGCCGCTCCACCTGCCGGTCGAGTACCTCGGCGGTGGCCCGCGCGTCGGCGACCGCGGAATGGGCGTCGGCGTGGTCCCGCCCCAGGTACTCGCGGACGGCGCTGGTCAGGTCCCGCGGGTGGCACCGTCGGTACAGGGCCAGGACGTCGATCACCCGGCGCCCGGCGACCCGGAACGGGAGTCGCACGCGCGCGAACTCGGCGGCCAGGAGCGGCAGGTCGAACGAGGCGCTCCCGAACCCGGCGAGGTCCGAGCCGTGCAGGGTGGCGAACAGTTCGGGCGCGACCGCGGCGAACGTCGGGGAGCCGATCACGTCAGCGTCGGTGATACCGTGGACCGCACTCGCCGCGGGCGGGATCGGCACGCCCGGGTTGAGCCGCTGGTGAAACAGCTCGTGCTTGCCGCCCGGGAGGAGCGTCAGGACGGCCATCTCGACGATCCGGTCGGCCGCCGGATCGACGCCGGTCGTTTCGAGGTCGAGCACCGCCAGCGGGCGGTCGAGGACCAAGTTGGACAGCGATACAGACATGAGGGCTCCGGAGTGGGACACCTCCCGGCATTCGCCGAGATTGGGTCGGGTGAGGGGTCAGGAACCGGCGTGGAAGTCGAACCACGAGTCGGCGAGCTCGCGCCGCAGTTGCGACACCCGGCCGGCGCTGACCCCGGTGCCCCGGGCGACCTCATCGGTCCCGTGACCGCGAGCGAGGAGTTCGGCGACGTGTCGCTTGACGGCCGGGAGCGTGGCGAGCCAGGCGGGGAAGTCGATGTTGAACGCCGCCTGCTCATCGACCCGGACGCGCCGGTCCAGAGCCAGGTCGCGCCACCACCCCCCGCCGGGCATCGGGTCGTCCAGCTTGCGGATCGTCACCCGCTCGCCGTGCGGGCGCCCCAGCAGGTCCCGGGTGGAGAGCCGGCGGACCACGCCCCGCCCGTTGGCCACCGCCTGCGCGACGAAGCGGGCGAACACCGCGGGGAACGCGGTCGGATCCGTTCCCCGCTCCTTGAGCCGGAGGTACGAGGCGAAGCCGTAGGCCAGGACGTCGGCGACGGCCTCCTCGCGATCGACGGGGCGGAGGTGACGGAACCGGACCCGGGCGTGCGTGCGGAGCCGCGGCACCAGCGATTCGAACGCGGCCCGAACGGGCGCGGGCGCAAGAGCGGTCATCGGAGCGATCTCCTTCGGGATGAAAAAGACCGCCCGCCGGGCGGTCTTGCGGATGCAAAGCCGTCCGTTACGGAGCACGGATTGACAGGGGCACTACTCGGTCGGTTGACCCGGCGCGGGGACCTTGTCGTCGGGCGGGCCTTCGGTCGGGTTCGGGGACTCGGACGTGGCTCGATCGGTCGTCGACGGTGTCCGGGTTCGTGAGCGGGCGATCGCCTCGGCGACCATCACGAGCAACCGGTGCAGCACCGAGCCGGGCTCGATCGGCCCGTCGCCGCGGCCGTGCGGTTGATTCCGATCCGGTGGGTGGGGCATTTCGTCCTCCGTTGTCGGCGCATGAAAAGACCCCGGCGAAGTTGCCGGGGTCGGAGGGGTTCACAAGTCACAGCCGGCTCAGAGCTCCGGTGGTCGGTAGTCGGGCAGCGGCTCGAAGGCGTACTTCGTGTTGTGGTGGCGGCGCAACTTCGGGTAGTTCGACGGCGGGGCGCCCACCATCACGTACGGGGTGTCGAGCCCCAGATCCCGCATCCGGCGGTCGAGGTCCAGCGCCTGCCAGACGCCCGCCTGGGTCGCCGGCTCCGGGAGCCGCGCGGCGATCTGGCGCTGTTCGAACCCGGCGCCGGCGAGCCGGACCGCTTCGGGGCGGATCCGCTCCCGCTGCGGCGGCTCGAACAGGTCCAGGGTCACCGTGCGGGTCAGGAACGCGGTCACGCCCGGCGCGTGCCGGGCGTCGGCCACCACCCCCGCGAGTGACAGCGTCACCCGGGCGCGCGGCAGTGGGTGGCCGCCGTCGCACAGCCGCACCAGGTACACGTGGAACTCGGGCACGACCGACCGCAGCAGAGTCCCGAACTCCGGCGAGTCCGTGGCCAGATCGCGGAACTTCGCCTCGAACTCCTGCCGCAGTTCGGCCACCGAGCCCGGCAGCACCGGCGCGCGGCCACAGAGGCGCCCGAGCTCCCGGCGCTCGCACCCGAGCCGCGCGTCCTCGGCCCTCAGTTGCGCCAGTTGCTCCGCGAACATCGGCTCGGGGCCGTACTCGGCGACGCCGCGGGCCAGATTCGCCCGCTTCGTGGCCAGCGCCGCCTCGGCCCGCTCCAGCTCGGCGCGCCGGCGGTCGGAGTGGGCGTCGCCCCGCCGCCCGGCCTCCTCGACCAGGGCGCGGAACTGGTCGTCGAACCCCGCCAGGCGCTCCAGCTCCTCCCGCAGCGCCGTCGCCACCGCGGCACCCGCGTTCTCGCCGCAGAAGCCGACCGAGTTCCAGCACTTCCACTCGCGGCTGCCGGAGCACATCAGGTTCTCGGTCACACCGTTGCCGCCCCAGACGTACTGCCGCCCGCAGTACCAACAGCGCGCGTGTTGACCGGGGAACCGGGTGCGCTTCTTGGACCGGCCGCGGAGCGGGTCGGCGCCGTTGACCGGCTTGCGGCCGAACCCCTTGTTCTCCTCGTCGAGGATCTCGTTCACCTCGTCGAACAGGTCCGCCTCGACGTGGGCGAGGTTCGGGTACTCCCGGAAGACCGGCCCCGCCGGGTTCTTGACCGACACCCGCCGGCCGGTTTCGTGGTGCTTGACGGTGTGCTTGAACCCGCGCCCGGGCATCCCCTTCAACACCGGGTTGCGGGTGATCCGCCGGACCATCTTCCCGTCCCACGCCTCCTTCCGTGCGTAGGGGCCGGTGGGGATCTTCCGGGCGTTCAACCAGTCGGCGACGGCCGAGCAGTTGCGGACCTCCCGCAGCCGCCGGAACCACTCCCGGTAGATCTCGGTCGCGTCCGGATCCTTCCGCCAGTCGTCGTAGGTCTTCGCGTCTTCGGGCACGACGTACCCGTAGACGGGCCGGGCGGTCGCGCCACCGAACTTCTTGAACCGGTTCATGAGCTTGTGCTTGAGCCGCTTGGACGTGTGGGCGTTGTGCCCGACGTGGTCGCGGCACGCGGAGATGACGTCCTCCTCCCACGTGTCCTCGGCCGTGTCGATGCAGTCGTTGGGCGCGATCACGCGGACCCCGTGATCGACCGCGATGCCACACAGCTCGGACACCGCCGTGCCGCGGACGATCCGGCCGATGTCCTCGGCGATCAGCAGGTCGAGTTCGCCGCTGCGGAGCATCGCCTCGACCTCGGCCAGCTCGGGCCGGTCGAGGCGCTCGCCCTTGCCCGTGGTGGCGATCACCCGGTACTCGACCGGTCCGTCGTACAGTTCGGCCACGACCTGCTTGGCGTGGGCGATCTGG
>JBJSXS010000993.1:0-4439 GCA_046086545.1 Gemmata sp. | reverse complement strand
GCTGCGTCCATGAAGTGGACCTCTGACGAAAAGGAGGCTGTCTCCGACGGATGATCTGCTCGTCAAGATCTGGAGCAACCACGGCCAGTTCGCACTGACCGGGGCGCTGGAAATCAGGGGCGGGTTCCCGGAGGCCCGAGTCCACGTGCCATTGGCACCCGTACCACGCCGCAATGCCCCTCAACCTTCGAGAACCCTACCCGGCGAAGCTGTGACGGACTCGGAACGGGGTGACGCAGGCCCGTGTGAGCGGGTGGTCAATCGCCGGGGTGTGGCAGGGCTTGAGAAGCCAGCCGACGAGTTTTGGAAGAAGCAGGTCGATCAGCTTCATAGCAGGCCTCCTTTCTGGTTGAGAGGAAGGGGGTCGCCTGCGCCGCCGTCAGGATATTCGTCGGCTGTTCGGTTTCATTGTCCCGTGGACGGAATTGGGACGGAAAGAGTGGAAAGGAGGGAAAAGGGGCCCAAAAAGGCATCCGACTGGTCGCCGGCATTTTGGCGCAAAGTCTTGTGAGTATAGCGGTTTAGAGGCAGATGCCTGGGGATAATTTGTGCGGGTCGATGTACTTCATTGTGCGTCCCATCCCGTTGCCGATGAGCCACTTACGGAAGTGACTCGCACGGCGTATTGTACGGCCGTCGCCCGGCCCGCGAAAATGTGTCACGCGCGCCCGCGCTCTCCCGGGCCAGGATACCACGATCACGGGCAGCAAGGAACTGCGACGAGCGGGGGCGCGCGGGCCGTCATTGGTGCGGCGCCCCTCCCGGCCCGGCCCGGCGCCCGTATCGTACCCGTGCGCCACCCGTCACCCGAGAGTCGAGAGCGGCATGGGCAAGATCCTGGTTCTGTATCACTCGGCCAGCGGCAACACCGCGAAGATGGCCGAACTCGTTGCGGACGGGGCCGGGCTCATCGCCGGCTCCGAGGTGCGCGTGCGCGAGGTGGCCGACGCGGCCCCGGACGACGTGTACTGGTGCGACGGGCTGGCGGTCGGGTCGCCTACCAACATGGGCGTGCTGTCCTGGAGGATGAAGCGGTTCTGGGACGAGACGATGTTCGCCCACTGGGGCAAGGTCGACGGCAAGGTCGCGTGCGCGTTCTCGTCCAGCGGCGGGTGGGGCGGCGGGGCGGAGATCGCGTGCCAGTCGCTCCAGATGGTGCTGATGAACGTCGGGTTCCTGGTGTTCGGCGTCACCGACTACGCCGGCAAACTCACCACCTGCCACTACGGGGCCGTCGCCGCGCGCGAGCCGCGCGACGCGGAAGTCGCCGACGCGTGCCGGTTGCTCGGGCGGCGGCTGGCGGAGTGGGTGGCGGTGGTGGCCGACGGCCGCAAGGACCAGCACCCGCTCGCCAAGCCCGACTCGCGCACCCTACCGGGGTGATGGCGTTCATCCCGGCGCCAGCACCGCCGTACAGGGCAGGGGGCCTGATCACCGAAATTCCAACGGCGGCGGCCGATGGCGCCGGGCGGGCGGGACGCCACACGTCCCGATACTTCTTCCAGCGGGCCAGCCGCCAGCACTCGTTCCGGGCGCGGACGCCGCGCCCCCGTGTGCGATAGCAGCAGCGACGTGTTCGCCGGGGTAGCGGTCGACAGGAAAAGCGGCACCGGCATTACCGCGAAGCCTCAGGGCGGGAGCAGCCCGGGCCGCGCGGCGCCGTGGCGGGCGTTACGCGGTCTTCTCCTTGGGCGCGCCCTTGTCGTCGGCCGCGTCCTCCACCGTCTGAATGAACTCCAGGGCGCCGGCCCGCACGCTGCGGACCGCGCGCCAGTACGCGGCCACCGCAATCAGCCAGCCCATCAGCAGCGCCGCCTGCTCGTACATGAGCCAGTCGGCGTCCAGGTCTTTGGGCTTGGGGCGCGCGTACTGCACGTACAGGTCCCAGCCGCCGATGGTGACGGCCGGCACCAGCGCGAACATGAGTCCGACCAGTCCCACCGCCCGCGCCACGCCCGGGCGCTTGAGCGCCAGGCCGCTCGCCGTGAGGCCGGTCAGGAACCAGAACTCGGCCAGCGGCGCGCTGATGAGCAGCGCCAGCACCGCGTACCGCGCCTCCTCGCGGAACTGCATCTTGTCGCTGATCCGCCAGCCCAGGAACGCGACCAGCGCCACCAGCGTGAGCGCCCCGCTGAGGACGAACAGGCCGGGGGCGCCGCTGTTCCGCGGGCCGCGGCCGGCCAACAGGCGGCCCACCGTCAGGAAGAACCCGGCCGCCAGCGCCGGGAGCCCGTAGGCCAGGATGTTGATCTCTTCCGTCTTCGAGATCGGGACCGCGTCCTTGTCGGTGCCGTTGACGTACCCTTCGATCGTCACCCACCCCTCGCCCGTGGGCAACTCGCCGACCGACTTGACGTACAGCGCCTTGCCGAACCCGACGAACCCCATCAGCGCGACGAACAGCAGCGCGAACTGGACCAGCAGCAGCCCGCGCCGCACCCCGGCCCACTTCCTTGCCAGCACCTCTTCGGTGAGCCTCGGGTCGGCCGTGGTGTCGCTCTTCTTGGGGCCCTTCTTCGCGAGGTTGTTGCCTTCCGGCGCGCCCTTTGGGTCGGCCTTGCTGATCATGGGGCGCGGCTTGTCGGTGCGGGGCGGCGCCTGGAACGGGTTCGAATCGTCGAGGTCGGCCGGCGCGGGCTCGGGGGCCGGCTCGAACGGCTTCGGCTTGGGCGCCGCGGGATTCGCGCCCCAGTCGTCCGGCGACGCCACCACGGGGGCCGGGGCCGCCGGTGACGGGCGCGCCGGAGGCGTCGCCGGGCGGGCGGGTGGCGGCTCGGCGGCCGGCGCGGCCGCACCATCGGCGCTGGGCACCGGCACCGCCGCCTGGCAGTACGGGCACTTCACCTTCTTCCCGGCGGACTCGTCCCGAGCCCGGAACCGCTTCGCACACGACGGGCAAGCCAACGTGATCGGCATGGCTCGGACTCTCCGCGCAAGGACCGGGACGACCCGCAGAACGACGTAACGTACTGTGGAACAGATGGTAAACGCGAACCGCGCGGGGCGGAACCCCGGGCGCGCGAAAATCATGCACTCTTTTGGTGCGCGACCGCTACAGCCGGACGGGTCAGCACCGCGGTGCCGGGCGCGGCCAGTCCGGGTCGTACGGGAGCGAGAACAGTTGCTGGAGCAACTCGGCCTTGTTCGCCGCGTCGCCCGCCAGCACCGCTACGGCCTGCCGCAGCTTCGCCGCCCGCGGGTCGGTTGCCGCGGTCGCGGCGCCGTCCCCGCGCCCGATCCGGTCGAAGATGGCGGCCGCCTCCAGCAGCTTGCTGCGGGCCTCGAGGAAGAACTGGTCCAGCGCGGTCGCGGCGGGTAAGGGGGTCATGGCGTCGGGGTGGTTGGGAGTGGTCGGGAGACGGTCCTTCGGGTCGAACCCTCGGCACCGTGCCCCTGGCTTGTGGCTACTGCCCACTGTAGGTGCGGCGCAGTTCGAGCGGCACCAGCTCGTTCAGGCTGCCGCTGCGGAACCCGTCCAGGTCGAGGGTCACGAACTTGAACCCGAGGGCGTGCAGCGCCCGCGCGAGCTCGGCTCTTGTGGGCTCGCTGGCGAGCGGCGCGAGTTCGGCCGGCGGCACCTCGATCCGCGCGAGGTCGCCGTCGTGGTACCGCACCCGGCACTCGCGCAGGCCCAGCGAGCGCAGCAGAGCCTCGGCGTCTTCGACGCGCTTGGTGCGCTCGGGCGTGACCGCGACCCCGGGGGCCATCCGGCTCGAGAGGCACGGCGCCGCCGGCTTGTCCCAGGTGGGCAGGTCCCAGTGCTTCGCCAGCGCGCGAACGTCGGCAGGCGGGAACACGGCATCTTGCAGCGGGTGCCGCACGCAGTGCTCGGCGGCCGCGGTGAGGCCCGGGCGGTAGTCGCCCAGGTCGTCCAGGTTCGCCCCGCTCACCATCACCGGCGCACCGAGTTCGGGCAGCAACTTCTCGACGGTCGAGTACAGTTCCGTTTTGCAGTGGTAGCACCGGGTGCCGTCGTTCTTCAGGTACGCCGGGTTGCTGAACTCGGCCGTCTTCACGACGACGTGCCGGATGCCGATCAGCGCCGCGAGCCGGCGCGCGTCCTCCAGTTCGGCGCGCGCCACGCTGGCGCTGTCGGCGGTGACCGCGACCGCCCGGGCGCCGAGCGCCAGAAACGCCGCCTTCGCGACCACGGTGCTGTCGATGCCGCCGCTGAACGCGACCGCCGCGCCGCCCAGCTCGCGGAGCGCGCTGAGGAGCCGTTCCCGTTTACCGGGAACCGCGGCGGGGTCGTCTCGGTGTGCTGCTGCGCCCATGTGTACAGTATACCGCTGTGCCGCGTCACTTCGGGGACTTGTCGGCGCGCTCGCTGAAGTCGAACGCCGGGTTCGGCCCTGCGTCGCGGTTCGTCGGGTCCGGCTGGAGCGGGCGCCGCACCGGGGCGGCCAGCTGCTCGCGGGCCAGCCGCCCCGCGTACCACT
>JBJSXS010000992.1:0-3859 GCA_046086545.1 Gemmata sp. | reverse complement strand
TTCGGTGTTCGGTGTTCGGTACCGGCAGCGTTCGTACGGTGGGCGCGTGCCGCCTGCCGTACCGGGCGCCGGGCGCTGAACACTGCGGTCAGGCCGCTTCGGTCGCCATGTCCCACATCGCGGTGCGGATGTCGCTCAACTGCGGGACGCTGTTGATCTCGTAGTTCTGGTTCATCCCGATGCCCGGCACGTGCTTGCCCATCAGGGTGCGCGGCTTCACCGCCAGGTCGTAGAAGTGCTCGTCCACGATCCGGCGGAGCAGGTGTTCGCCGAAGTTCGTCACCTCGGTGTCCTCGTTCACGATGAGCACGCGGCCCGTCTTGAGGACGCTGCGCGAGATCGAGTCCCAGTCGTAAGGGAAGATGCTCCGCAGGTCGATGACATCGAACGTGCGGTGGTGCTTGTCCGCGAGTTCGTCCGCGGCCTGCGCGCACAGCGGGAGCGGGCGCCCGTAGCTGATGACCGTGCCCGCGGCGCCCTCGCGCACCAACTCGGCCGAGCCGATTTTCACGACGTGCTCCTGCAGGTCGGGCCACGCCGGCTCCCACCCGGTGCGGTCGCCGATGGGCGCGTCGATCATGCGGCTGAGTTCGTCGGCGTCCGCCGGCTCGCCCGGGATCAGGCGCGTGTCCTTCGCCCGCAGCAGCGCCTTGGGCAGGAGGACGAGCACCGGGTTCGGGTCTTTGATGGCCGCGATCATCAGCCCGTAGGCGTCGAGCGCGTTGGACGGCATCACCACCTTCCAGCCCGGGAGCCGGCTGGCCCAGCTCTCGAAGCTGTGGGAGTGGTACAGGCTCCCGCGGATGCCGGCCCCGTTGGGCGTCATCACGACGAGCGGCATGTCGAACCCGCCGCCGCTGGCCCACCGCTGGTTGCCCGCGAGCTTGAACATGTCCAACACGTTGAACGCGTAGTCGCAGAACTGAATTTCACACACCGGGCGGCCCCCGGCGTAGGCGATGCCCATCGCGGTGCCGATGATGCCGCGCTCGTCCAGCGGGGTGTTCCACGCGGTCTTGAGGCCCTGCGTCGCGGTGAACACGCCGCCGAGCGGCGGCCCCACGTCCTCGCCGAGCACGTCCGTCACGCCCAGGTGCGTCTCACCGTAGTGCAGCGCCATCCGCACCGCTTGTGCCATGTTCGCCATGAGAACAATTCAACGTGAAAAGAGAAAAAGGAAAAACGGAAGCCGCGGTCACGCCCCTTTCTGGTTGCGGCGGGCATTGCGAGCAATGGCACCGGGACGCCCTGCCGCCTCGTCCGCTTCGCGGGTGAGAGCCGGTAGCCGCCCTCCTGTGAGGAGCCGCGCCGCGGTGACGCGCCGCAACCAGTAGTGCGGTTCCCGCGCCTCCTCGAACGCGATGTTCGGCTCCGAGACAAAAGCGGGCCGGCCCCGCGCCGCCTGAGCGTCCGTGACGTCGGCCCCGACCGCAGGGGCAGAACGAAGGGGTTGATTGCTGAGTGTGCGCCCCACACCGGACCGCTTGTCGCGCGCCAGACACACCTTAACGACGCGAAGGGCGAACTCGAAAGTCCGCCCTTCAATCTCCGGCGCCGAACTCGGTTCTTTCACTGAAGACATCGCTCCCTCGTCTTCAACTCACCAATGTTCCTTTTTCACTTCTCGTTCCGCCCCGGGAGGCCCGTAAAGTCTATGGGATAGACCGCGTCCACGGCGCTGTCGGCGTAGGTGAAGCGGTACACGTCGTCGCGGGTCGGCTCCGCTTCCTTCATGGTCTCGACAACGGCGGCGTCCGCCTCGGCCTTCGCCTCGTCCTTCATCGCGCGGACCGCGGGCGCGTCGATCGCTCCGGCGTCGATCAGCTTCTGCTCGAACGCCCCGAGCGGGTCCACCTCGGTCCAGTTGCGCTGCGCGCCGCTCGACGACGAGTGACCGTGCAGCCGGCTCACCATCGCTTAGAGCAGGAACGGCTTGCGCTCGCGGCGGCAGTACGCCATCGCGCGGTGGATGCCGTGCCAGGTGGCCACCGGGTCGTTCCCGTCGATGGTCTCGGCCCGCACGCCGTACGGGACCGCCCGGTCCGCGATGGGCCGGTGCGTGTGGACCGTGTCGAGGTCCGTCGAGATGCCGTACCGGTTGTTGGTCACGATCATCAGAACGGGCAGTTCCAGCCCCGGGCGGGTGCTCCAGTTCAGGCACGTCTCGAAGTCGCCCTCCGCGGTGCCGGCTTCGCCGCCCACCACCACCGTGATGCCCTCGTTCTCGGCCGGGCTCTTCGCGCCGTGCCGCTTCTGCACCAGCGCGGTGCCGGGGGCCATTGCGAACTGCACCTCGATCACGCTGCTGACCGGCACGACGTTCCACTCCGGGACCGCGTAGTGCCCGACGAAGTTCCGCCCGCGGGAGTGCCGGTCGGTCCACCGCATGGCGAGTTGCCGCGTGTGGTCGATCATGGGCATGCCCATCGCGAGCATCACCCCGGCGTTCCGGTAGTGCAGGTGGAGGTAGTCGTGGGCCGGGCCGCGGCCCTTGTTGACCTGCAGCCCGAGGCAGACGTTGAACGCCTCCTCGCCCGGCCCGCCGATCCAGAAGTACGCCTCGCCCGACTTGGACATCTTGATGCTGCGCTCTTCCAGGGCGCGGGTCCGCAGCATCTGGCGGAAGACGGTTAGAGCGACCTCGACCGAAAGGGCGTCGCGCCCCGAGCGGATCGCCGAAGGGGCTGCGGTGCGGGTGCCGCGCCGCAGCAGCGCGTCTTCGATATCGGGCGGATCCTCGCTGGCGTCCGGCATGACAGGTACTCCCGGCGGAAGGTCGGTTTCGGAGAGGGGAACCGACCAAATCCGAAAAACGACGGCGATCCGGGGCCGTTTCGTTTCGTGTCGTTGTGCGGCGCGACCTCCCGCAGGAAAAATCGTGCCGCGGCCAACATTTTGCCGCCACGGGCGGCTCAACCGCCCCACCTTAGCCATTCTTCACGAAACGCGATACGGCTGTTTGATTCTACGCCCGTGATCGGCCGCGCGATGCAGCAAAGTGTGCGGAATACACGGGCAGAACCAGACTGTTTCCCGAACATAGCGCACCGCCACGAGTCTATCGGCATTCTACCTCCCCACCTGTCGCTTGATCGACTCCCGAACGGTTACCGAACGCTGCCGAGAGCAGGTAAAACCCGAACGCGACGCACAGTAGCAACTGAAACTTCGAGAACGAAGCAGCTGTTACCCGCCAAGCCGCCGACGAGCGCAACGAAAACGCGGTCCGGCTGTGCGGTGCGCATGAAACTCGTCGCGAAGATCACCCCCCGGGAACCCCACCGGCACAACATCAGGGTGCACGCACCGGCCACCTGAAGTGTCGGCGCCTGACCGGGGACGTCGCTGGGCGAGAACACGAGGACGAACCCGAGGGCAACAAAAGGCGCAAACTAATACAGCTAAATATGTTTCGGATTGACCAGCCCCGCGAACATCTTCCCGGACAGGCTGTTCGCGAGGATCGCCACGAACACTGCCCTGTTAACCAACAACCTTCCACCTAAACAAGAGCACCATTTCGACCACGGTCTTCGTCTCGACCAGCATGAAGCCGGCACTCAGGAAGAACGCCCGGACCATCGCGGGGTAGTCCGGGCGCACCGCGGCGTCCACGCCGACCTCCGGCGTGAGAGCTTCGCTCCCGCCGAGGCCCACTGGAGGACAGGCGTAAGCCCAACGCTGATCGTAGGTTGAGCTAGCGCACACGACTGATGTGTGTACAGGAACGGCCAGTTGTGGCCGGCCGGGTGCAACCCGGCTCTCGGCTCGATGTCGGCGGTCACCAGACCAGGCCGGTGCGGGGCCTGGTCCGCGCGCCGCGGACACCCGCGGCGGGCGCCGCCGGGCGGCCCGTGGG
>JBJSXS010000991.1:0-2202 GCA_046086545.1 Gemmata sp. | reverse complement strand
CCCTTGCGGGTGAGGGTAGAGGGCCATAAAACACGGTCACCCGCCGGCGCCGGCTGCGATGGGGCGTTTGTTCTGCCCGGTGGGCACCGGGGCCGACTCGCCCTGGCCGCTGGCGCGCTGCGGCTTCGGCGCCGTCTCGGTGCCGCCCGCGATCAGCACCTCCGGCTCGCCCTTCGCGCCGAAGATCACCTCGTCGACCGCGAACCGGGCACCGACCGGCGGCTCGATCAACTTCAGACCGCGTGCGACCAGGTGCTTCGCGAGGTCCGCGACCATGCCCACCTCGGCCCACGGCCCCCAGGCCATCGCCACCACGCGGCCCGGCCACTTCTCATCGAGTTGCGCCGCGAGCTTGCTCAGCACCTCGTTGGCCGCGGCGTAGTCCGACTGCCCGCGGTTCCCGTACCGGCTGGTGATGCTCGCGTACAGCGCGAAGAACTTGAGCCTCGCCGGGTCCAGTTTGCGGGCCAGCGTCAGGGCGCTGTCCACCTTGGTGCCGAACACGCGGTCGAACGATTCCGGGGTCTTGTCACGCAGGAGCTTGTCCTCGATCACCCCGGCGCCGTGGATGACGCCCGCGATGCCGCCGTGAGCGTTCAACTCGTCGATGAGCGCGCCGAGCGCCTGCGCGTCGCGCACGTCCGCACAGCGGTACTCGACCGTGCCCCCGGCGTTGCGAATGAGTTCGAGGTTCTGCCGGATCTCGCGGTCCTTCAGGAGCCGCTTGTAGGCGCCCTCGACCGCGGCCGGGGCGCTCGGTCTGCCCTCGCTCTGGAGCAGTTTCGTCAGCGCGGCCTTGAGGTCCGCGGGCGCGGCGAGCGGGGCCGTGTCGGGGTGCTCCGCGACCGGCACCGGCGAGCTGCCGACCAGAACCAGCTTACACTTGTGCCGCGACGCCAACTCCAGCGCGACCTTCGCGGTGATGCCGCGCGCGCCGCCGGTGATCAGCACCGTGCTGTTCGCGTCGAGTTCGGCGGCGGGCGTGTCCGCCGCGAGGGGGCCGGGGTCCACCTGCCAGGTCTTGCGGAACTGCCCGTCGCGCCCGACTTCGAACGGCCCGGCCGGATCGCCGAGTTCGCCGAGCAGTTGCTCCACGAGCCGCGGCGACGGGGTCGCGCCGTCCACATCGACCACGCGCACGGTCACCTCGGGCCACTCGTAGCCGAGGCACTTGGTGAACCCCGCGATGCCCCCGTGCCCGGCGAAGAAGTCGCCCGGCAGGTCACCGCCGAAGCCCATGCGCCCGCCCATCGCGTTGACCGCGAGCAGCACCGCGGAGCCGTCCTTGCCGGCGGCGCGGATGTCGGTTTCGAGTCCGCGGGCGAGCAGGTACAGTGACTTCACCTCGCGCCGCATCCGCCGCTCGGCGGCCTCACCGGCGGGCGGCTCGCTCAGCGGGAGCAGGTGAACCAGGCCGGACACCGGGCCGAACCGCTCGCGCACCTTCGCGAGCAGTTCGGTGACCGCCGCGGGGTCGGTGAGGTCGGCCGCGAGGCCGCCCCCGGCGCCGTGGCGCACGAGCGCGGTCTTCACGTCGAGGTCCGAGAGCCGGTCGGCCAGCTCGCGCGCGGTGCCGAGCCCGTCGTCGGTGATGACGACCGTCCCGGCGGGCGGCTTGAACGTCGGGCGGATGGGCAGCGGCGCGTCGATCAGGCGCACCACCAGGCGCTGGACGTCGCCCTGCCGCGCGCCGGGGTGGAGTTCGCCGTTGGCGCCCGCCGCGGCGGGCGCGGCCGCCGCCGGCGCGTCGTGCTTGCCGTTGGTCGAGGGCGCCGCGGCCGGTGCGGGCGCGGCCTCGTTGAGAGCGCCCATCACGTAGTCCGCGATCCCGCGGAGCGTCTTGAGGACCGACAGCTTCTCCATTTCGAGGTTCGGTTGCTTTCCGTCGGCCCCGGCCTCGATGCTCTCCGCGAGCGCGCCGAGCACCTCCACGCGCTTGATCGAATCGACCCCGAGGTCGGCTTCGAGGTCCAGGTCGATGCTGAGCGCCTCCTTCGGGTACCCGGTGCGCTCGCTCACGAGGTCGAGGAGGCGGGCCAGAAGGGTGTCGCGGTCCAGCGCGCCGCCGGCCCTCTTCGCCGGCGCGGCCTCGGCCGCGGGCGCCTTGGCCGGTGCGTCGTGCTTGCCGTTCGCCTCCGGGTTGTCCTTCTCGGCGGGCGCTACCAGGGCCGGCGCGGGCGGGCGCGTGACGACCGGCGCGAT
>JBJSXS010000990.1:0-2017 GCA_046086545.1 Gemmata sp. | reverse complement strand
CCGGCCCGGTGAACGTGTCCAACGGCGGCACGCTCGCCCCCGGCAACAGCATCGCCTCGCTGGCCACGGGCACGACGACCTTCGCGACCGGGGCCACCTTCGCCTACGAGGTCGACTCCACGAATCCGCTCTCACTCGGCTCCGCCGCCGACCTGCTCGTGGTGACTGGCGACCTGACCCTCGACCCGGCGAATGGCACGCTGCTCACGTTCACCGATCTCGACAGCTCGCCGAACGCATTTGTCAGCGATTCCACGATCTTCGCCCTCATCAACTACTCGGGCACCTGGAACGGCGGCCTGTTCACCTACGGCGGCACCGTGCTGACCGACGGCGGCAAGTTCTTCGTCGGCAGCCAGGAATGGGAGATCGACTACGACCGCACGTCGGCCACCGGCCTCGACAACTTCACCGGCGATTACGTCAGCGGCAGCTTCGTGACCGTGACCGCCGTCCCCGAGCCCTCCACGCTCGCCCTCATCAGCATCGGACTCGCCGGCCTGCTCCTGGCGTGCCGTCGCGGCCGGGCTTGCTGAAGCGAGCCCTTCGCGAGCGCGGCCCCACGCCTCACGGCGTTGGGCTTGTACGAGCGCCCTGCCCATGAAAGCCGACCGGCCGGGAGGCCGCGGGCAAACCGCTCTCCCCTCCCCCGAGTCCGTGCGCACGATGCTTGCAGGGCGTGCGTCGCTTCGCCAAATCCTTGCCGCCGAGGGATGCCTGATTGACGCTCCTCGAATTCCGGCCATAACCTTCATTGCCGCAGGCGAGTGCAGCTTCGCGACGGCAGGCGACGGAAGCGTTGACATGACCGACCTCGAACTTCAGTCCTCGATTGCTCGCGACCGAGCGACCGTTGCCCGGGGCATGAGCCCCGGAATGAAACTGGTGGCCGGGGCCAGCTTGTTCGACACGGTGAGGCAGCGGATGCTCGCCGGAATTCGTGGCCGGCATCCCGAGTGGTCGCCCTCGGCTGTCGAGGATGAGTTCCGCCGGCAGCTGGCACTGATCCGCGAGCGTGAGGACAGAGAGGTCTTCTCGCCGTGCGGCCTTCCATGACGAGCGAACAGGCTCTGGCTCGTGTGATCGAGGCTCTCGAACACGAGGGCGTTGCCTACATGCTCGTGGGGGCAGTGGCAAGCAACTTGTACGGCGTGCCGCGGGCGACCAACGACGCGGATGTCGTCGTTCAGTTTGACTCGTTCGACCTCCGAGCGTTCTGCCAGCGGCTCGGCAGTGACTTCGCGCTCGATCCGCAGATGATGGTCGAGGGCTTCACGGGAACCGTGCGGAACGTGATCACCTTCATGCCTACAGGCTTTCAGATCGAAGTGTTCCGTCTTGGCGAGGATCCGCACGATAGAGAGCGGTTCGCCCGGCGTTGCCAACAGCCGGTCCCCGAGTGTCCGTGCGCCGCATGGGTGACGGCGGCCGAGGATGTCGTGATCCAAAAACTCCGCTGGGCCCGCCGCAAGGATCTCGACGACGTCGTGAATCTTCTGACCGTCTCCGGAGGGATTCTCGACTGGGACTATCTTCGCCGCTGGACAGGTGCGCATGGCACGACAGGGCTCCTGGAACAGCTCCGCCAAGAAGCAGCCGGCTGACACTGCCGCCACGCTATCCCCGCGCCCGTGAAAGCCGACCGGCCGTAAGGCCGCGGGCAATCCGCCCTCCACTCCCCCAAATACCCGCGCGCGGGTACTTGCGACGCCGGCCGCGGCCGACGTATTTTTTTATTGACGAGTTTCCAGACCCCGCCCGGCCGGGCTCTCGGAAGCCGTCGACCGTCTCGAATCTGAAAAGGACCGCTACCGACCTCGTGAGTTCGTTGCAGGGAGCCTGATTCGGGCCATGGCGGCCTCTTCACCTATGGCGGCAATGTGCTCTCCGACGGCAGCCGCTTCACCGTCGGCAGCCAGCAGTGGGAGATCGACTACAACCGCACGTCATCGACGGGCCTCGAAAACTTCACGGGCGATTATCTGCCCTCGAGCAGCTTCGTGACCGTCACCGCCGT
>JBJSXS010000989.1:0-4210 GCA_046086545.1 Gemmata sp. | reverse complement strand
CTTGTCGCGGGCGGCGCGCTCGTGCTCTTGGGAAACGCGGTGGCGGAACTGGGCTCCCGAAGCCGGAAAGCTGATGAACCTCCGGCTGAGTCAGGGATCGAGGTTTGACGGGCGCCCCCACCTTGGCAAAGAGGGGGCATGAAGTCGCCGGGGCCCAGTCACTCCGCCTTGGGCGGCGACACGAACGCCCGCGCGATCGCCTCGCATTGCGGCACGGTCATTTCGCCCGGCTGCACCCAGACCCTGTAGCGAAGCTTGAGAGGCTTTTCAGGCGTCAGGTCGTACTCGAAGTAGTCCCCAAAGCGCCCGTAGTCGCGCTCGCTGCCGCGGGCCTCCTTCGGGTTGTCCGGGTGGCTGATGCGGAGCACGGTGTACCGCTTGCCGCCGACCACGAAGCTGCACGCGTCCCACGGCAGGTTGACCGTCTTCGGGTCTTTGCCCTTCGCGTCCCAGTTGCGGGTTTCGCCCGGCTTGCCGCGGCCGTCCGGCCGGACGTAGTACGTCTCCTTGTTGGTCTTCGACACCTCCATGTTGGCGCGGAAGTGGAACCCGGCGTGCTGCGGGTCGCCGTCGAGCCGCACCTTGTCGAGCCCGGTCGTGACGACGGTGCTCCAGTCGATGAGCGTGCCGCCCTGCGTGGCGTAGACGGTGAGCTCGCGCTCCTCGTTCGCGAACGTCTTGGCGTCCTTGCCGTGCCACGAGATCGCCGAGCGGTGGCGCCCCAGCACCTCCCCCGCTTCGGTCGCAAGCATCTTGTCGTGCTGGCTGAACACGTTGTTGGTGCCGTGCCAGATGTCGGCCGCTTGATTGTCGCCGTGGGTGACCTTGTTGAACCCGAAGAACAGCCCGCGGTGGTGCGGGAACTGGCCGTCCTTCGCGCTCTTCGACGACGTGTTGGTGAGCATCACCGCGCCGGTCGGGTCGTAGACGTTGTGGAACGGCTTGAACGTGTAGTAGTGGTCCTTCTCGTCGCGCGGCAGGTTGAAGTACTGCAGCACCTTGCGCGAGGTGCCGGCGCCCACGAACAGCAGGTCGGTCGGCTCGCCCGTCTTCTCCACGAACTTGAACGCGGGCGGCGCGGCGACGTTATTCACGGTGCCGAGCTTCCCGGTGACCGTCTCGCCGGCCTTGAGTTTCGGCAGCACGAACACGAGGTACCGCGTCACCGCGGGGTCGTCGGTCTGCGCCGCGGCGGCGACCTGCACCGGCACCGTCCCGCCGGACGAGAGGTTCAGCACGTTGCCGGTCGCGGTCGCGTCCTTCGGCACCGGGGCCTTCACGACCACGTTGGTCTGGTCCGTCTTGCCGCCCGTAACCGAGATGCCGCGGTCGGCGGCCCGGGCCGCCGAGGGCACCGCGAGCAGCCAAGAGGCCGCGATCGATCGCATCATCTTGGACTCCTGAAGGCGGCGGGCGGCGCCGGTGATAAACTAGCTGCGCCCACACCGCGGGGAGGGATTACCCATGAGCGTATCCGCCGCCGAACTGACCGCCAAGAAATGTACCGCGTGCGAGGGCCACACGCCGCCATTTACCGCCGAGCAAATCGCCGCGCACCTGCCCGCGGTGCCCGAGTGGAAGCTGTCGGACGACGGGACGCACATCCGCCGGAAATACCGGCTCAAGGATTTTGTCGCGGCGCTGGCGTTCGTGAACCGGGTGGGCGAACTCGCGGAGGCCGAGGACCACCACCCAGACCTGCACCTGACCGGGTACCGGGACGTGACGCTCGAGCTGAGCACGCACGCCATCGGCGGGCTGTCCGCCAACGACTTCATCGTCGCCGCGAAGATCGACAAACTGTAGGCGCGCCCCGGCCGCGCGGCGGGGCGGGGCTAGTCCTTCGCCACCGGGCGCAACAGGCGCGCCGCGTAGCGCCCCAACCGGATCAGCAGCACGCGGTTCAGGTACCCGGTCGTCACCTTCGCGCCCACCTTGCCCACGATCTTGCCGACCACGCTCGCGCTCACCCCGACCCCGACCGTGTTCATCGCCTCGTTGAACAGCTGGTCGTACTGGTCTTCGGCGAGTTTCTCCCACTCGGCCCCCTGCCCCGCGAGGTACGCGTTGAAGAACGTGCGCCCCATCAGGACCGCGGTCCCGGTGCGGCCGGCCCGCAGGTTGTACAGCTGGCACAGGTCGGACAGCATCGAGAACGTGTAGAACAGCGACGCCCCCGAGTCGATCATCGCGTTCGGCGTGACCGCGGTCACCACCCAGATGCGGCTCGCCCAGTATTTCGTGCGCGCCTCGGCCGCGGAGTCGATCACGCTCTGGAACCCGTCGCGGAAGCGCGCGAACCACTGTTCCGTTGACGCGAACTTGTCGCGGTCGAGCAGTTCGGCGCGCACCGCGTGCAGCCGCGCGACGGCCTCGTCGGTCAGCCCGAGTTTCGCGAGCGCGCGGCGGTCCTTCGGCGCGTCGATGGGGTACGCCTCCAGGTACGTTTCGAGTTGCCCGCGAGCCTCGGCCGACTTTGCCGCCGCGAGCCACCGCAGCCGCGTGCGGTTCGACAGCTCCCTGATGCCCTTCACGCGCAACTGCCGGTTCTCGCGCAGCCGGGCGTAGACGAACAGGAGCCGCACGAACGCGTACAGCACGCACGCGCCGAACACCACGAGCCCGGTGTAGCCGACGTACTGCGCCCACGGCGGTTGTGCCGCGAGCGCGTGCAGCAGCGACGCCGTCTGGTTGAACAGGAAGATGCCGCCGGCACCGGTCACGCCCAGCAGGAAGGCGAACGCGAGCGGCGACCCGAACCACCCGAGCCAGCCAAGGCCGGTGGGGTCGGCGGTGAGCAACAGTTCGGCCTCGGCCACGTCGCGTGCGGCCCGCTCGTCGTCGAGCAGTTTGAGCGCCGCGAGGTCGGCCTTCGTGAGTTCGGTGAGGACCGCCGGCACCTGCGGCGGGCGCCCCACCTCGGTTTCGCCCGGGCGCAGCTCCGGCTCCGGCTCGTCGCGGCGCACCGGGGGCACCGCCGTGCCCGCAGCCGCAGCGCCCGGAGCAGCCGCAGCCGCAGCCCGGCCGCGGCCCGGCACGCCGATGCGGAAGTCGTCATCATCTTCGGGCTTCATCGGTTCCCCTCTTGCTGACCGGTCCCGGCCATTGTACCCGACTTGCGGGCCAACCGCGCCGTACCTACATTGAAGCCGACACTCGCTCTGGAGGCCCCGAACATGGACGCGCCGCTGCCGAAAGCGCCCACCCTCAAGCCGATGACACTCGCGCTCGCGCTCGCTGGGCTGGCGCTCACCGCGCTGCTGCCGGCGGCGTTCGCCGGGTTGCCCCGCGAGTACCGCGTGTGGAACCTGTCGGTCATCGGCGCGCTGGCCCTGTTCGCGGCCGCCCGGCTGGGCTTCTGGCCGGGCCTCGCGTTCACCGCCGCGGCCATCGCCCTCAAAGACCTCTCTGTCTACCTCACCTCGAACTGGTGGGAGCCATACCCGCTGTCGTGGGTGTACTTCGCCGGCTACGCGCTGCTCGGCTGGGCGGCCCTTCGGCGCTCGGAGAGCGTCGGGCGCGTCGCGGGCGCCGCGCTGGGCGCGAGCCTGACGTTTTTCCTGGTCAGCAACTTCGTGAGCTGGCTCGAACAGGCACTGCCCTACGGCTATTCGCTCCAGGGGCTCACGGATTGTTACGCGAGCGCGATCCCTTTTTTCCGCGGCACGTTCCTGGGCGACGTGCTGTTCGCCGGGGCGCTGTTCGGGGCGCACTTCGCGCTGAGCCGGGCATTCTTCCCCGCCGAACGCGTTCGACCCGTGCGCGCGGGGGCCGAACGCGCCGAAGAGCAACCGTGGTAACGCGCCGCAAGGAGCAGACGCTAACAGGGGCACCCCAATGAAGTACGCCGCCGTCATCGAGTACAGCCAGGATCAGACGCTGGTGAACACGCACCGCCCGGCGCACCGGGCGTACCTGACCAGCCTGATCGAGAAGAATCAGCTCTTCGCGAGCGGCCCCACCGAAGACGGCTACGGCGCGCTCATCATTTACGAGGGCGACTCGCCGGAAGCGGTCGAGGCGCTGATGAGGGCCGACCCGTTCCACGCGGCCGGCGTGTTCGTCAGGTGGACCGTGCGGCCGTGGAAGATGGTGTTCTTCAACCCTAACCTCGCCCCGAAGGCGTGAGCCGCGACGGGGGCACATCCGGACCGCGATTCTCGCGCCCGCTACGGCCGCCGCGCTCTAAACCGGACCGGCCGGCGGCGAC
>JBJSXS010000988.1:0-2593 GCA_046086545.1 Gemmata sp. | reverse complement strand
GCCACGGGCCGGCTGGTCGGCGGGCGCGGCCGGACAGTGGTCACTGGCTTCGGCCGGGGCCAGCGGCTTCCGTTCGAACAGCTCGCTGAGCGGCCCGCCCGCCTCGTCCTTGAGGAGCTTCCGTCCGTCGGCGAGTCCCCCGAAAAGATAGTACAGCCCGGGGATGACCAGCACGCCAATCACGGTGCCCACCAGCATCCCGCCGGCCCCGGTGGCGCCAATGGTGCGGTTCGCAATCGCCCCCGCTCCGGTCGCGAACACGAGCGGCAGCAGCCCGGCGATGAACGCGAACGAAGTCATCTGGATCGGCCGGAACCGGAGCTTCCCGCCCTCGATTGCCGCCTCGACCAGCGACAACCCCTCCTGGCGCCGCTGTACCGCGAACTCGACGATCAGAATCGCGTTTTTCCCTAGCAGGCCGACCAGCATGATGAGCCCGATCTGGGCGTACACGTCGTTGGCCAGCCCCATCGCCTGGAGCAGGAAGAACGACCCGAAGAGCCCGATGGGTAGTGACACGATGACCGCGAGCGGCAGCAAGAAGCTCTCGTACTGCCCGACCAGTACGAGGTACACGAAGACGACGACGATTATGAAAATGTAGACCGCCTCGTTCCCCTTCTTCGCCTCGTCGTATGCCAGCCCCTGCCAGGCGATGTCGTACCCTCTGGGCAGCGTCTCCTTCGCCACCTCCTTGATCGCCTTGATGGCCTGCCCGCTGCTGTACCCGTTGGCCGGCGCCCCCTGGATGACGGCGGCCGGGTACAGGTTGTACCGGGTGATCTCGTTCAGCCCCTGCTTCTTGCGGATCTGCATGAACGCGGAGAACGGAACGGGCTCGCCCTCGACCTTGACCTTCTCCACCTTCCCGGTCGCCTCGTTCTTGATCTCGATCTCGCGCTCGCTCTTGACGAACAGTTGGTTGAGGTCTTCGGGCATCCGGCGGAACTGCGGCCACGCCTGGACGTAGACCTTGTAGAACTGTTCGAACAGGATGAAACCCTGCTCGTAGGTGCTGCCGATCAGGATGTTCAGCTCGTTCAGCGCCTTCTCGATCGATACGCCCTTCTGCATGGCCACGTCGTTGTCGATGATCAGCTCGTACTGCGGGTAGTCGGCGGTGTAGAAGGTGAACAGGTTCTGCAGTTCCGGGCGGTTCCCGAGGGCGGCCATGAACTTGTCGTTCACCCGCCCGAGTTCGGCGTAGTTGGACGTCTTGGTCTGGTCGAGCAGCGCAACCGAGAACCCGCCGGCGTTACCGAACCCGGGCACCGCCGGCGGCTCGAAGAACTCCAGTTTGATGTCGGTCATGTGCTCGCACTTCTTTTCCAGATCCTCGATCAGCTGGCGCGCGGTCCGCTTGCGCTGGGACCAGGGCTTCAGGTTGATGAGGCACGTCCCGGCGTTCGACCCGCGGCCCTCGGTCAGCACCTCG
This sequence comes from Gemmata sp., assembly GCA_046086545.1. Taxonomy (GTDB): domain Bacteria; phylum Planctomycetota; class Planctomycetia; order Gemmatales; family Gemmataceae; genus Gemmata. Next base: position 1,158 of record JBJSXS010000988.1, on the reverse strand, counting down.
TACCCGGCCAGCGAGGTGACCGAGGCGACGTCGTCCGGGAACTCCTCTTCGATCAGCCGCTCCAGCTCCCGGGACTTGGCGTTCGTGTATTCGAGGGTGGACCCCGGCGGCGTCTGGAGCACCGCGTAGATGATGCCCTGGTCCTCGCCCGGTATGAACCCGGACGGGAGCCGCAGGTTGACGAAGAAGATGCCGGCCGCGAACCCCCCGACGACCAGCAAGGTGACCGATCGGCGGGTGACGATGTGCCGCAGGACCCCCGTGTACCGCATGGTCACCCACTCGACGAACCGGTCGAACGGCTTGCGGGCCAGTGGCGCGAGTACGATCAGGTAGCCGAACGGCCCCCACAGCAGCTGCGCCAAATACCCGACCCCGGCGAGCAGCGCAAGCCCGACGCCGACGACCGCGACCAGCCGGGGGCCGCGCCACTTCCGCGCCGCCGCCGCGCCGCTGGCGTGGCCCCCGGCGGGGGCGTGGGGCTGGAGGATCATCGCGCACAGCACCGGCGTGAGCGTCAGGGCCACCAGCCCGGACAGAACGATGGCAGTGGCCATGGTGATCCCGAACTGGCGGTAGAACTGGCCGACCGGCCCGGGGATGAACGTCACCGGCACGAACACCGAGGTCATCACCAGGGTGATGGCGATGATCGCCCCGCTGATCTCGTGCAGCACCTCCATCGTCGCCCGGTACGGGGACAGGTGCTTCTCCGCCATCTTCGCGTGCACCGCCTCGACCACCACGATCGCGTCGTCTACCACCACGCCGATGGCCAGCACCATCGCGAACAGGGTGATCAGGTTGATCGACAGCCCCATCACCTGCAGGAAGAAGAACGTGCCGACCCGCGACACCGGCACCGCGAGAGTCGGGATCAGGGTGGACCGCACGTCCCCGAGGAACATGTACACCACCAGCGACACCAGGATGAACGCCTCCAGCAGGGTGTGCAGCACCTTCTCGATGGAGGCGTCCAGGAAGCTGGAGACGTCGTAGGCCAGCTCGTAGTTGTAATTGGGCGGGAACCGGTTCTGCTTCATCTCCTTCAGCTTCGCCTTGATCTCCTCGATCACCTCGGCCGCGTTGGAACCGGGCGCCTGCTTGAGGATGATCGACGCGGCCGGTCGGCCGTTAATGTCCGAATAGATGTCGAAG
>JBJSXS010000987.1:0-5146 GCA_046086545.1 Gemmata sp. | reverse complement strand
CGCCGACCTCGCCGCGCTCGCCGCGTGGCCCGACCTCGCCCGCCTACACCGGCTGACGTTCTCGACCGGGTGGTTCGGTGCGGCGGCGGTCGAGGCGCTCGCCGACTCGCCCCACGCGGCCAACATCGCGGAACTCGGGTTCGAGTTCGAGAGCCTCTCGCCCGAAGGGCTGACCGCGATGTGCGGGTCGGCGCTGTTCGCGCGGCTCGGGGCGTTCGAGCTGACCGGGAACGCGGTCCCGCCGGCGCTGCTCGTCGATTCGCTCGGCGCCGCCCGCACCGGCGGCGCGCTGTCGCGCCTGTCCGTCGCCAACAACCGCGTCGGGCCGGACGCCGCCGACGAGCTGTTCCGGCTCCCGCTCGTCCGCGAGCTGCAACACCTCGACGTGAGCGACAACCCCCTTCGCGGCGACGGGGTGACCGCGCTGGCCGAGAGCGGTACGGTCCGCGGGCTGCGGGTGCTGAACCTGAGCCGGACGCGGCCCGGGGTGCGGGGCGTGAAGGCGCTCACCGAGGCCGGCGGCCTCGCGGGGCTGCGCGCGCTCGACCTGTCCGACAACGCACTCGGCCCGGCCGCGGTGAAGGCGCTCGCGGACTGCTCCGGGCTCCGCGGGCTGCGGGCGCTGAACCTGTCGAACAACCACGTGCAGGATTCCGGCGCCCGGGACCTCGCGGCCTCGGGCGCGCTCGCGGGGCTGCTCGAACTCGACCTGTGCGCGACCGGGCTGGGCGACGCCGGGGCGCTCGCACTGGCGAACTCGCCGCACCTGCGGAACCTGCTGCGGCTCGACGTGCGAACCCGCAGCGGGCGCCCGTTCGGGGACGCCGCCCGCGCGGCGCTGATCGAGCGGTTTGGCGACCGCGTGTGCCTTCAGGATGGCGCACCCGGGCCGAAATAGTATGACGGGCGGCGACGACGCGCCCGCCGTTCGGGTTTCGTGTCCCGCGTTTCGGGTTGGGGCTGCCCGTGACCGACCGCGACGCACTGTACCGTGCCGTCCTCGACAACCCGGACGACGACACCGTGCGCCTGGTGTACGCCGACGCCCTCGAAGAGAGCGGCGACCCGCGGCGCGCGGCGCTCGTGCGCGCGGGCGTGGAGCAGAGCCGCCTGCCCGAGTACGACCCGGTCGCGGTCCGCGCCCGGCGCCAAAACCAGAAGAGGCAGGCCGACGGCGCGCGGTGGATCATCGAGCTGCCGCCGCTGCCGGACGGGGTGTCGTGGGCGCGCGACCCGTTCCGCCGCGGGCTGCCCGCCGCGATCCAGGCGCAGAACGGGGCCGCGTTCGTCGCGCGCGCCGACGAGCTGTTCGCGCTGTACCCGATCGAGTCGCTCGAACTCGCGGTCACGCGCGTCGCGGACACGGCCGCGCTGGCCGCGTGCCCGTGGCTGAGCCGCGTTCGGCACCTCGCGCTCGTCCAGGGGGCCGGCGCCCAGGGGCTGCAACGCCTCCTGGGTTCCGAACACTTCGAGCGGCTCACCGACCTGCACCTCGGATCGCAACTGACCACGGCCGCGGCAGTCAGCGTGGTGGTGCGCAGCCCCGTGTTCGGCCGACTCACCGCGCTGAGCGTGCGCGAGGACCGGCCCGGGGGCGGGTCACTGGTCGGCGCGCTCGCACGCCTGCCGCACCCGCCGCAGCTCACGAACCTCGACCTCTCGGGCAACCGGCTGAACGCCGAATCGCTGCGCCCGCTGCTCGAATCCGCCGCTCTGGAAGCGGTCGTGGAACTGAGCCTGAGCGACAACAACCTCGGCGCGGCGGGGACGGCGGCACTCGCGGCGGCGCCGCTGCCGAACCTGCGCGCCCTTCACCTCGCGCGCACGCGCCCCACGGTCGAGGGCGTCGCGGCGCTGGTCGGCGCGAATTTCTTCCGCGGGCTGCGGGGCCTGTCCCTCGCGGGCAACAGCCTCGCGCCCGCCGCCGCGGCGCGGCTCGCGGGGGCCCCGGCCTCGGGCCTGTGCGTCCTCAACCTCGACGGCAACAACCTCGGCGACCCGGGCGCCGTCGCGCTCGCGACCGGTGCGAACCTCGCGGGCCTGCTCGTCCTCGAAGCCGCAGAGGCGGGCATCGGCGGCCCCGGAGCCGACGCGCTCGCGCAGAGTGCGGCGCTCGCGGGGCTGATGCACCTCGGGCTGTGCGGCAACGCGCTCCCCGCGCCGGCCGCGGCCCGGCTGCGCAAGCGGTTCGGCGACCGCCTGTTCCTCTGACGCCCGGAGCGCCCCGTGACCGACGCCGAAGCGCTCCTGCGCGCCATCTTTGAGCACCCCGACGAGGACACGCCGCGGCTGGTGTTCGCGGACTGGCTGGACGAGCACGCGGACACGTTCGCGGTGCCCGAGCACGCGCGCCAGCGTGCGCTGTTCATCCGCGCCGACACCGCCGCCGCGCGCCTGGACGAGAACGCCCCGGCGCGCCTGCGGTGGGAGCTGATCGAGAAGCCGCGGCGCGAAGAAGAGGCCTGGCTGAAGGCGACCTACCCGCCGGAGCTGCTGTCGCCGGAGCGCAGCGGCGGGGCGCTGCGCCGCGGGTTCCCGTGGTGGGTCCGGCTCGCGCCCGCGCAGTTCCTCGCGAACGCCTCCCACGTTCTCGCGCTGGCGCCCGCCCCGGCGCTCTCGTACAGCCAGCCCGACGCCGCCATCGACGCGCTCGGGCGGTCCCCGCGCCTCGGCGCGCTGACCGGGCTGCACGTGCGGCAGGCGGCGCTCGGCCCCGTCCAGGTGCAGCGGCTCGCGCACTCGCCGCACGCCGCGCGGCTCGAGTGGCTGAGCGCCGGGCACGACGGCCTCACCGCCCGCGCGCTGCCCGTGCTGGTGCGGTCGCCACTGTTCCCGCGCCTCAGGCGGCTGGATGTCGAGGGCCGCAGGTGGGTCGCGCCCGCGCTCCTGAGAGCCCTGGCGGGCGCCGGCGGCACCGCGCGCTTGCGCGAACTCGGGCTGGCCGAGTCCGGCCTCACCGGCGAGCACTTGCCGCGCCTGCTCACCGCGCCGGCGCTTGAGCACGTGGAGCGCCTGCGGCTCGCGAGCAACCGCCTCGGCGCGGCCGGGCACGCCGCGCTCGCGAGCCTCCCGCCGGAAAAGCTCCGCCGCCTCGACCTGAGCGAGACCGCGCCCGGGGCCGAGGGCGTTCGCGTGCTGTTCGGGTCGCTCACGCTGTCGCGGCTGGAGCGCCTGGGGTACCGCCGCAACCACCTCAACGCGGCGCTGCTGACCGAACTGGCCGGCTGCCCCGAGGTGCGGAACCTGAAGGTGCTCGACCTCGCGAACAACGCGGTCGGCAGTGGCGGCGCCGCGGCCCTCGTCAAGTCGCCGCACCTCGCCGGGCTGCTCGTCCTCAACCTGAGTTACTGCATGGTCGGGGACGAGGGCATCGGCGCGCTGCTGGGGTCGCCGCTGGCCGAAACGCTGGTGCTGCTCGACCTGACCGGCTCGCCCGCGTCCCCCGAGACGAAAGAGGCGCTGAAGGCACGGATGGGCGACCGCGTGCGGGTGTGACGCGGCGCGCATAAAATGCCCACATGTCGGACCGCGAGGCACTCATCGCCGCCATCTGCGCGCAGCCGGACGAGGACACCCCGCGCCTCGTCTACGCCGACTACATGGAGGAGAACGGCGAAGGCGCGTACGCGGCGTTCGTCCGGGCGCAGGTCGAACTCGCGGCCGCGCCGCCGTGGGAGCCGCTCGCGGTGCGCGCGTGCCGGCGGGCGCCGGACCTGGTGACCGGGGCGCGGTTCCGGCACGCGCTGCCGCCGCTGTCGGGCGCGACCGAGTGGGGCGCGCACCCGTTCCGCCGCGGGTTCGGCTGGTGGCTGTCGGTGCGCGCGCCGGCCGAGTGGGGCCGGCACGTGGTGCCGGTGCTGGGCCGCGCCCCGGTCGGCCGGGTCACGTTCTGGGGCGCGCTGCTGGACGACTGGCGCGCCGTGGCCGGGTCCGGCGCGCTCCGCGGCCTGCGCGCGCTCGCCTTCGCCACCAGCCCGATCGAGCCGCTGTTCGCGCTCCGCGACGCGGACGGCGTCGAGGGCGTGAGCGAGTTGCACTTCGCGCGCGCGAGCGGGGCCGGGATGCCGGAGGTGCTGGAAGACCTGTTCGCCTCCCGGCTCGGGCGCGCGGTCCGCGGGCTGCACTTCCACGTCGGATACGAGTCGCTCGCCCCGCTGCTCGACGCCCTCAACACCGGCGGCCCGCTGGAGCGGCTGTCGTTCTCGGTCATGGGTATCACCGGCGAGCACCTGCGGCGCCTGTTCGACGGCCCGACCGCGAGTGCCCTCACCGAGCTCCACCTGCGTGACGAGCCGCTCGGGGCCGACGGGCTGCGCGTGCTGGCCGAGGCGGTGCCGCCCACGGTCCGCGACCTGACGCTCACCAAAATCGGCGTGCGGGCTGACGGCCTCGAGGCGCTGGCGCGCAGCCCGCGCCTGACGAGCGTGCGCCGGCTCGACCTGAGCGGGAACCCGCTCACCCCGCGGGCCGCGAAGGTGCTGTCGCTCTCCCACCCGCTGGCCGGGCTGCGGTCCCTCAACCTGTCCGGGTGCCACCTCGGAGATAAGGGCGTGCGGCACGTCGCCCGGTCGCGGTGGTGGGCGAACCTGGTCGAAGCCGACCTGAGCAACAACCCGATCTCGCGCGCCGGGGTGCAGCACCTCCTGAGCGCCCCGGTGCCGCCGGACCTCACCGCCCTCGTCCTCGATGACGCCGTCGGGGCCGAGAGCCGTGCGGCGCTGGCCCGAAAGTTCGGCCCCGCGGTCGTGTTCGTCGCGCCCGGGCCGCCCGGTTGACCGCCGCCCCTCGTTCCGCGACCATGACGTCATGAGCATGAGCATGAAGAAGTTCGCGGCCGCGGTGCGCGAGGCCGTCGACGCGCTGCCGGACGAGATCAGGCGGCACCTCGAGAACGTCGTCGTGGACGTGGAGGAGTACCCGTCCGACGAGTTCCTGCGCGAGGCCGGGTTCACCGAGGAGGAGATCGAGGCGGGCGACTCGCTGTACGGGTACTTCATGCCGCTCGAAGGGGTGTCCGACACCGACATGCTGGAGAGCCCGAACCGCATTCTGATCTTCCGCGACCCGCTCGCGGAGGACTTCCCGGACCGCAAAGAGTTGCTGATCGAGATCCGCAAGACGGTGGTGCACGAGATCGCGCACCACT
>JBJSXS010000986.1:0-4993 GCA_046086545.1 Gemmata sp. | reverse complement strand
GACAAAGACAAGAAGGCGTATCGTTTGCCAACCGAGGCCGAGTGGGAATACGCCTGCCGTGCGGGGACGACTACGCCGTTCCATTTTGGTACCACCATCTCGACGGATCAGGCGAATTACGATGGGAACTTCGCCTACGGCACGGGCACTGAAGTTCCCCACGAATAGTGGACAGCGGGAACGTGGTGTAAACTCGCACGCAAAGGAGTTCCACCGATGGCCCGCAAGCGGAAGACGTACACGGCCGAGTTCAAGCTCGCCGCCGTGAAGATGATCCTCGAACAGAAGCTGTCCGTGGCCGAGGTCGCCCGACGGCTCGATGTCGGGGAGAACCTGTTGCACACCTGGAAGAAGGCCGTCCTCGCGGACGGGGCTAAAGCGTTCCCCGGCTCCGGCCACCTCACCCCGCTCGAAGAGGAGAACCGCAAGCTCAAGGCCGAGGTCAAGCGCCTCGAAGCGGAGCGCGACATCCTAAAAAAAGCGACGGCGTTCTTCGCCAGCCAAGCGAACTGATCTTCGCCTGGATCGAGGAACGCCGTACGGAATGGTCCGTGGCGCAGATGTGCCGTGCGCTGGGCGTGTCCCGCGCCGGGTACTACGCCTGGCGCTCGCGCCGGCCCAGCGCCGCCGAGGTCCGGCGCGCGGAGCTGGTCGAGGAGGTGAAGCAGATCCACGCCCGGGTGAAGGGCCGGTACGGGAGCCCGCGCATCCGCGCCGAACTGGTGGCGCGTGGGCGCGCGTGCTGCGTGAACTTCGTGGCCAAGCTCATGCGGGCGGCGGGAATCGCCGCGAAGACGAAGCGGAAGTTCCGCCACACGACCGACTCCAACCACCCGCTGCCGGTGGCCGAGAACGTGTTGGATCGGCAGTTCGACCCGGACGAGCCGAACGCGCGCTGGTGCGCGGACATCACCTACGTGCCGACGCGCGAGGGCTGGCTGTACCTGGCGGTTGTCGAGGATCTGTTCAGCCGCATGGTGGTGGGCTGGTCGATGGCCGAGACGATGGCCAGCCGGTTGGTGGTGGACGCGCTGGGGATGGCGCTGGCCCGCCGGCCCGGCCTTCGGGGCTCGGCTCTTCTGGCGCACTCGGACCGTGGGAGCCAGTACGCCAGCGAACACTACCAGCGGCGGCTCGCGGAGGAGCGGATCACGTGCAGCATGAGCCGACGGGGTGAGTGCTGGGACAACGCGCCGATGGAGTCGTTCTTCGCGTCACTCAAGAAGGAGCTGGTTCACGGCGCGGACTACACCACGCGCGACGAAGCGAAGGCGAGCATCTTCGAGTACATCGAGGCGTTCTACAACCGCATCCGCCGACACTCAGCGCTGGGGTACGTGGCCCCGGCCGAGTACGAGCGCACGCACAACCAACCCCACCGCTAAACGCTGTCCACTATTCGTGGGGAACTCCACACAAAGGGAACCTACCGGGGGAAGACCACGCCGGTTGATGCCTTCCCGGCCAACGCGTGGGGCTTGCACGATATGCACGGCAACCTCTATCAATGGTGCCAGGATTTGTATGGGACGTACCCCAAAGATGACGTGACCGACCCGCAGGGGGCAGTAAAAGGAGACACCCGTGTGATTCGTGGCGGGATGTGGTACTACGGCCCCTCGCTCTGCCGCTCGGCCCGTCGCGATGGGATGGCGCCTGGGCACCGCGACAGATACTACGGTTTCCGCATTTGCTTCTGCGTTGATTGACAAAGGAGTCGCGTGCCGGACCATCTGAAAATGGTCAACCGGAGCCAACGCGATCGTCACTCCGTCCTCAAGGGCGTCACGCTTGGGGGCAGATGTGGTCGTGCTCCAACCGGTCGTGAACCGGTCGGCGGCCTCGTGCAGCGGCAAGGTGCCGCGGCACGAGGCGGTCGCCCGCAACCACCGGTTCCGCCCGATTTGGGGCGAGGTGGCCAGCGACGAGTTGGGCGGCCGGCGATTCTTCCGAGCCCGGCGGAACCACGAGAACGTCTTGTGGTCCGGTGTCACCTTCGCGAGGTGAGGAGCTATTCCGACGCAGCCGCGTCACGGTGAGCAGGTGAGGTCCGACGGGCCGAGGGCGCGTCGTGTGATCGGGGTCGGTCCTTTAAGCCAGTTCGCCACACCCCTCCGGTGCCCGGTCGTCGCCGGAATTCGCCCTTGCGGCGAAATCTGATTATTTCCGAGCGGGATTCCGTTTCCGTCGGCTAAAGAGAAGGTGGGGACGGCAGAAAGGGCGCGGGGCCCATTCGCCGTAACCCCACTCCCCCGCCTGTATTTGCGCCCCAAACCCGCCTTCCCACCCGATCGACGTTCGACCAGACGGCAGAGAAAGCAGTGAACAAGGCAAGTTGGGGTGGAACCGGCTTCCCGGCGGAACTGCGCGTTCGGGCCGCCGCGGGGCGCCGAACCATCCGGGGGGCGGACGGCGCGTGGGTCGGCCCGCGCGATCCCAAACCGCCGGCTGAAACAAGGGGATGGCCACCTGTCTGGCAGGCACCGAGGAAAGGATCGACCGATATGACCGAAACCCTCACTCGCCGCGCCGTCCTGAAGGGCCTCGGGGCCGCCGTGACGCTGCCCTGGCTCGAAGCAATGACCCCGCCCGCGGCACTGGCCGCCGGCGCGGCCCGGCACCCGCTGCGCCTGGCGGTTCTGTACTTCCCGATGGGCACGAAGATGATCGACTGGACGCCGCCCGAGGCCGGCGCCCTCCCCGAGAACCTGCCGCTGAACCTTCGCTCGATGGCGGCGCTGCGGAAGGATTTCAGCGTGATTACCGGGCTGCGCACCCCGGGCGGGCTCGATGGCGCTGCGCTACACTCCCACGCCATGTCGACGTTCATGACCGGCGTCGCCATGAAGCCGACAGAAGGGCCGGACATTCAGAACGGGGCCTCCGCCGACCAGATCGCCGCCAAGGGGGTCGGCGGCCAAACGTACCTGCCCTCGTTGCAGATGGGCACGTTCGCCGTGAACCGGACGATCGAGCCGGGCTTCAATCCGGCCTATCTGAACCTGTCCTGGCGCGACGCGGTGACGCCGGTGCGGCCGGCGACCAGCCCGCGCGAGGTGTTCGACCGCCTCTTTACGAGGGCCGGAGGCGCGGAGTCGCGCAGCACCCGCGCGCAACGCCGCAGCATCCTCGACTACGTTCGCGAGGAGGCCAACAGCCTGGAAGCGGACCTCGGCGCTCAAGACCGACGCCGGCTCGACCAGTACTTGACGTCCATCCGCGAGGTCGAGCAACAGATCCAGCGCGTGGAGCGGATGCCCGCCCCGACCGCCCCCAAGATGAACGTCCCCGACGGGGATTGGTCGCGGTGGGTCGATCGTTGGCAGGAACAGGTTCGCGTTCAGGCCGATCTCATGGTGCTCGCGTTCCAGGCCGACCTGACGCGGGTCTGCACCTTCGCCCTCGAGATCGAGCGGAGCGAGCGCGTCTTCCGCGAGCTAGGAATCCGCCAGAACTGGCACGGCGTGTCCCACGATAACGACGAAGAACTCTCCCGCGTCGCCGCCTATCAAGTCGCGCAGTTCGCTTACGTCGTTGACAAGCTGAAACAGGTTCGCGAAGGGGACGGCTCGCTCCTCGATCATTCCATGGTGGTGTTCGGCTCGGCGATGAGCCACGGAAGCCACAATACGAGCAATTTGCCGATCCTGCTGGCGGGTCGCGGCTGCGGCAAGCTCAACCCCGGTCGGCACCTTCGTTTCTCGCGAGAGACGCCGATCTCCAACCTGTGGGTGAGTCTGCTCGACCGGATGGACGTCCGCGTCGACAAGCTCGGCGACAGCCGCGGGCGCCTGAGCGACCTGTAAGGAACGGGGGACGGTCATGCGTTGGACGCTGAGTACTCTGCTGTTAATCGGCGGTGCCGCTCTACCCCTGCGCGCCGACGAGCCGACGAACTTCGACCAGGTCATCGGCCCGTTTCTCACCAAGCACTGCGTCCGGTGCCACGGTGAGACCAAGCCCAAGGGCGACATTTCGCTGCACCAGTTCAAGGACGAAGCGTCACTCCTGAAGGGGCGGAAGGCCTGGGTGAACGTCCTCGACCAGATTCGCGCCGGGTCGATGCCGCCCAAGGGGCATCCCCGCCCGGAGGCGAAAGAAGTCGAGGCATTCCTCAGGGCCGTTACCGAGGTCTTCGATCGGTTCGATCGCACAGCCAAGCCCGACCCGGGACGGGTGACGATGCGGCGTCTGAGCCGAAACGAGTACGTCAACACGATTCGCGACCTCGTCGGCGTCCAACTGACCGTCGACGACAGTTTGTTTCCGCCGGATGAGGTCGGGCTCGGATTCTACAACCTCGGTGACTTCCAGTCGGTCTCCGCCCAGCACATGGATCGATACATCCAGTTGGCCGGGTTGATTACGAAATCGTCCATCGTCGTCGGCAAGCGATCCGATGTTCCGCCGCTGGATGACCGGAGTTGGCGGGAGCCGGATGGGAAGGGGAACCCAAGGGCGCCGCGGTTCTTCCCACCGCCACCGCCCGGAAACAAAGGAGGAGGGAACCCGCCGTTCCGCGAACTCAAGGACGGGGAACCGATCTCTGCCCGCATCGCGTTCTCGGCCGGGCCGCGGCAAGGCGGGATGTTTCGGCTCACCTGGCAGCTCAAGTCCGTGGCGGCCGGTGACGAAGTCGCGAAGTGTCAAATCCTCCTGGACGGGAAAGTGGTTGCCGGCGGCGACGTCGTTGCGTCGAAGGAGTGGAAACAATACGAGTTTTTCTTCCCGATCAAGCCCGGGGAACACACGCTCGGCATCGCATTGCAGAACCCGTTCACCGATCCCGCCGACTCCACAAAGCGGCGTGAACTGCACGTCAACCGTGACAAGATCGTCCTCGCCGGCCCGCTTGTTCCCGATACCCACGAGTTCCTGCTCTCCGCTCCGAGCGATCTCGCGGGCGAGGCCAAGTCGCGTTACGTTCTCGAACGATTCGCGACCCGGGCGTTTCGTCGGCCCGCAACCAAGGAAGAAGTCGACCGCCTTCTGA
>JBJSXS010000985.1:0-3237 GCA_046086545.1 Gemmata sp. | reverse complement strand
GCCGTTCCCCGCGAAGAGCATGGGCGAGGCGCTCGACACCGAGTTCGGCCCCGAGAAGGGCGCGTACGACCCGAAGGCGGTCTGGACCGCGACGGGCGCCGCGCCGCTCGGCTGGAAAGCGGTGCGGCCCGACGGGAAGGGCTACTTCGACCTCGCCGCGCTTCACGGAACCGCGGGCAACAACTCCGCGTCCTACATGTACGTCGAGATCGAATCGCCCGCCGATCAGGCCGCGGAGATCCTGCTCGGGCCGGACGACGGCGCCAAGCTGTGGGTGAACGGCAAGGGCGTGTTCACCGCGCGCGACTCGAAGGCCGCCGCGCCCGAGGCGAGCAAGGTCCCGGTCAAGCTCGCGAAAGGCAAGAACACCGTGCTGCTGAAGGTCGCCAACGGCAACAACCCGCACGGCTTCTACTTCAGTCTCACCTCGGCCGACGAGGTGAAGGTCGCCCCGAACAAGTGACGCCCCGTCTTCGCCCCCTCCCGCAAGGGGATGGGGCGAACGCCACAACGACAAAACACCCGGAGTTCCCATGCGCCGCGTTTCGTACCTGCTCGCCGCCGTTCTTCTTGTCGGCGCCGCCCGCGCCGACGACAAGCCCGTGGTGGTGAAGCTGAACAAGCTGTCCGCGCCCGCGCCGAAGGAGTGGAAGAGCGAGAAGCCGTCGAACCGGCTCCGCACCTACCAGCTCAAACTGCCGGGCGCCAAGGACCACCCCGAGGCCGAGCTCAGCGTGATGAACGAGAGCCTGCCGGGGGCCGACAAGAACTTCCCCAAGTGGAAGAACACGTTCGTGATCCCCGAGGGCAAGACCGCGGACGACATCAGCAAGACCGCGAAGTGGGACGTGAAGGGCGCGAAGGTGGACGTGCTGGACGTCACCGGCACGTGGAAGTACAAGGCCCAGCCCATCGACAAGAAGGAAACGCTGCTCGAAAACTGGCGCGTGATCTGGGTGATCGTGGAGGAGAGGACGGACAAGGGCGAGCCGCTCGAGACGCACCACCTGCGGCTCAGCGGCCCGGCCATCACCGTCGCCGAGCACGCGAAGGCGTTCGAGGCCTGGGTCAAATCGCTCAACTGAGTTATCGGCCTTGAGCGGTCAGCCGCAGCACCGGACGCCGCCGGGCTCAACTGACCGCTGAGAGCCGGTCACGAGGTGCCGAACTGCCGGTCGCCGGCGTCGCCCAGCCCGGGCACGATGTAGCCCACTTCGTTCAAGTGCGCGTCGAGAGCCGCGAGGTACAGCGGCACGTCGGGGTGTGCCGCCCGCAGCGCGGCCACGCCCTCCGGCGCCGCGATGAGGCCCGCGAAGACGAGCCTGGGCGTGCCCGCCTTCTTCAGGATGTCCAGCGCCGCGATCGCGCTGCCCCCCGTGGCGAGCATCGGGTCGAGCACGATGCCCAGGTCCATGTCCGGCTTCGGCGGCAGCTTGTTGTAGTATGTCACCGGCTTGAGCGTCGCGTGGTCGCGGTAGAGGCCGAGGTGCCACACCGCGGCCTCCGGCAGCTCCTCGAGCATCGCCTCTGCCATGCCCAGCCCCGCGCGCAGCACCGGCACGAACCCCACGCGGTCCGCGATCTGCTGGCACGTCGCTCCCGTGAGCGGGGTCTGTACACGAACCGGGGCGAGGCGCAACTCGCGCGTCAACTCGAACAGCAGGCCGCGCGAGATGGCCGCGACGAGCGCGCGGAACTCCGGCGGCCGGGTGTCGGCCGCGCGCAGGCGCGCCAGCTTGTGCTGAACCAGCGGGTGCGTCGAGACGTACACGGGCGCGGGCATGTTCCCTCATTCGTTCAGCGCTCGCCCGCGGGGGCGAACTCGTTCAGCCCAACTGTTTCGCATCAAAGGCGCCGGGGATCAACTCGCGCACGGTCCGCGTCACCACTTCGCCCGTCAGGTTGGCGAGCAGCACCTCGGCGTCCGGCGCGAACTCCCAGAGCAACTGCCGGCACGCGCCGCACGGCGGCGTCGGGGTCGGGGTGTCGGTCACGACCGCGACGCGAGTGAAGCAGTGGAACCCGTCGGTCACGCCGCGCACGATGGCGACCCGCTCCGCGCAGACGGTCAGCCCGTAGCTCGCGCTCTCGACGTTGCACCCCGGAACGATGGTGCCGTCCGGGGTGAGCAGTGCGGCCCCCACCTTGAACTTCGAGTGCGGCGCGAACGCCTTCTCACGGGCGCGTGCCGCAGCGGCAACGAGGGGGTCGGTCACGCGAGCTCCTCCAGTACCAGCGGCGCGTCCGCCGGCGGCGCGTCGCCGACGGCCACCGCCGATTCGAGCGTCGGCCACACGGCATTCGCCGAGCGCTCGTCGCGGTGCCACACCTCGAGGATCGCGTCGCCGGCGCGGACCGCCTCGCCCGGCTTCGCGCGGACGATCACGCCGACGACGGGATCGACGCGGTCCTCGGCTCGGGCACGCCCGCCGCCCAGGGCGCGCACCGCGACCCCGACCTTCTCGGCGTCGATGGCGGTGACGTACCCGGCCCGCGCCGCCTTCAGTCCGGTGACCCCGGGCGCGGGCGCGCCCAGGCGCGAGTAGTCGTCGATCACCCTCGGGTCGCCGCCCTGCTGCTCGACGCACCTGCGGAACACGTCGAGGCCGGCGCCGCTCGCGAGCGCGGAGCGCACCTTCGCGTCAGCCGTCGCGTGGTCGGGGGCCGCGCCCGCGAGCGTCAGCATCCGCGCCGCGAGCGTCACGCTCAGCGCGGTCAGGTCGGGTGCCCCCTTCCCCTTCAGCGTCTCGATCGACTCGATCACCTCCAGCGCGTTCCCGACGCAGCGGCCGAGCGGGGCGTCCATCGCGGTGATGAGCGCGCTCACGCGCAGCCCGTTCGCGGTGCCGACCTTCACGATGGAGTCGGCGAGCGCGCGAGCGCCCGGCCGCGTCTTCATGAACGCGCCGGCGCCGCACTTCACGTCCATCACCAGACCCGAAATGCCCTCCGCGAGCTTCTTGCTGAGAATCGACGCGGTGATGAGCGGGACGCTCTCGACGGTCGCGGTCACGTCCCGCAGCGCGTACAGCGTCTTGTCCGCGGGCGCGACGTCCGCGGTCTGGCCGATCATCCCCAGCCCGACCTTCTTCAGCGCCGCGCGGAACTCGGGCTCGCTCAGGTTCACGTTGAACCCGGGGATCGCCTAGAGCTTGTCGAGGGTGCCGCCGGTGTGGCCGAGCCCGCGCCCGGACATCATCGGGAACACCACCCCGCACGCGGCCGCTAGCGGGCAGA
>JBJSXS010000984.1:0-4427 GCA_046086545.1 Gemmata sp. | reverse complement strand
CTCGTGTACGCCGACTGGCTGCAGGAGAACGGGCGCGCGGAACAGGGAGAGTTCATCCGCACGCAGTGCCGGCTGACGACGGCCGGGCCGGACGACCCCGAGTACCCCGCCCTGCTCGACCGCGAGGCCGAGCTGCGGCTGTGGCTCACCGCGCACGCGCCCGGGCCGCGGCCCACGTTCCCCGGCGGCCTCACCGTGGAGGGCGGGCGCAACTGGTGGAAGTGGGCGCACCGCGGGTTCCCCCGGTTCGTCGAGTTCGACGGGTACGGGCGGCACGGGGCGAAAGCCATGCGCGCGCTGGCGGCCGGGCTGACCCGCGCGTTCGACTCGCTGCCGACCCGGTGGCTGGTGGTCCGGTACGTCACCGTCGCGCAACTGGTCGCGCTGCTCAAGCAGCCGGTGCTGGCCGGGCTGTCGCACCTGACCGTGCAACTCGACGCGCAGGGGGCCGAGGCCGACGACGCGGTCCGCGCGCTGGCCGGGTGCCGGCACCTGCGGAACCTGCGCGGGCTCTCGCTGGCCGTGGCGTTCGGGGACGCCGGGAGCGAGGCGCTGGCCGGGGCGCACTGGGCGGGCCTGGAGTGGTTCGCACCCGCGGCCCCCGCCGTCTCGCCCGCCGGGGTGCGCGGGCTGGCCGGGGCCGACTGGTTCCACCGGGTCCGCGCGCTAACGCTGTCCGGCGGCCTCTCGGGCGCCGCGCTGGAGGCGCTCGCGCGGCTCGCACCGTTCCCGCGGCTGCACACGCTCGACCTGTCCGACAACCTGTTCCCCGAGCCGGCGTGGCAGGCGTTCGCCAAGTCGCGCGCGTTCCCGGCGCTGGCCCGGCTGGAGCTGTCCGACTGCGACCTGAGCGGCGGGCGGTTCGCATCACTCGCGGGCGCGACCGGGTTCGCGCCGAGCGTGCTGCGCGCGTCCGCGGGCGGCGCCGGCCCCGGCGCGGGCGCGGCGCTCGCGGACGCGCCGTGGGCGCCGCAGCTGCGCGTCCTGAACCTGGCGTACAACGCACTGGGCCCGGCCGACGTGCGGGCGCTCGCCGGGTGCAAGCGGCTCACGAACTTGCAGCACCTGGACCTGTCGTACAACGCGATCGGCCCGGCCGGGCTGACCGCGCTCGCGGGCAACCCCGCCCTGCGCGGGCTCCGCGCGCTGCTCCTGGCGGGCCGCGCGGGCGACAGCATCGAACTGGGCCCGGCGCACCTGGGGCGCCTCCTCACAAAGCTCGACCTGCCCGACTTGCGGCACCTGGACCTGTCCGGGCGCCCGGTCGGCGCGACCGCCGCGAAGAAGCTGTGCGCGCCCAAGTTCGCGGCCCTCACGCGGTTGGCGCTGAAGGGGTGCAAGCTGACCGACGCGGCGGTCGCCGCGCTGGTCGGTGCGCCAGCCGTGCGTAACCTGATCCAACTGGACCTGAGCGACAACGGGCTGAAGGCCGGGCCGAACGAGCTGGGCGACCCGGCGGTGCTGCCGTTCCTGGCGGCGTGCTCGCTCGGCGGCAACCCGCTGACCGCGCCGCTGGTGCGCCGGCTCCGCGCGCGCCCGGGCGTGAACGGTTTGCCGAAGGCCGAACCCGCCCGGCGCGGCCGCGCGTGAGCCGGGCGGCGCCCGCCGGGGCCGACCGCCGACCTATCTTTTTTCGCCGAGGACCCGACGTGCCCACACACTCACTCCGCGCCGCAGGGCTTTTGCTGGCGCTCGCCCCGGTCGGCGCGCCGCACCTCGCGGCGGCCGACCCGGCACCGCTCGACCCGCGCGGGGTGCCCGGGCCGCTGGTCATCGTCGGCGGCGGGAAGGTGCCGGCCGACGCGCGCAAAGCGGTCTTCGACCTCGCGGGCAAGGACAAGGCGAGGATCGTCGTGATTCCCACCGCGAGCGCCGACGCGGACGACGCGCAGGGGGCCGGGTCCGTCACCAAACAGTGGGACGAACTCAAGCCGGCGTCGGTGACCGTCCTCCACACGCGCGACGCGAAGACGGCGAACGACCCGACCTTCGTGAAGCCGCTGGCGGACGCCACCGCGGTGTGGTTCAGCGGCGGGGACCAGAACAAGCTCGTCGCGGCGTACCGCGGCACACTGGTCGAGCGAGAGCTGCGCAAGCTGCACGCGCGCGGGGACGTGATCGGCGGCACCTCAGCGGGCGCCGCGGTGTTGACGGACCTGATGATCGCCGGCGGCACCGACACCGCGAAGCTGGGCGACGGGTTCGGGTTCCTGCCGGGGTTCGTGGTCGATCAGCACTTCGTCGCCCGCAAGCGCGCGGCGCGCCTGGAAGGGGTGATCGCGAGCAACCCGGCGCGCGTCGGGTTCGGGCTGGATGAGGGCACCGCGGTTGTCGTTCGCGGGCGCGTTGCGCGCGTGATCGGCGACTCCGCGCTGACCGTGTGCGTCGCGCGGGGGGCCGGCAAGCCGGCGGCGAGCGACGAGTACAAGGCCGGGGCGCTGCTCGACCTGTGCCAGCTTCAGCGCGCCGCGCTCAACCGCGCCGCGAAGGAGCCGTTCCCGCCCGCGAACCCGCCGGCCCCCGAGGTGAAAAAGGGCGCGCTGGTGATCGTCGGCGGCGGCGGCGCCGGCCCCGACATCTGGAAGCGGTTCATCGACCTCGCGGGCGGGCCGGACTCGACCATCGTCGTGGTCACCACCGCGATGGAAGACCCGCTCGCGCCGGAGTCGGTCGAGGAGAAAATTCTCAAGCGGGCCGGGGCGAAGAACGTGGTCGCGCTGCACACCCGGGACCGCAAGGAGGCGGACGACCCGAAATTCAGCGCGGTGCTGTTTAAGGCGACGGGGGTGTGGTTCAGCGGCGGGCGGCAGTGGCGGTTCGTGGACGCCTACGAGGGCACGCTCACGCAGAAGCGGCTCCGCGCGGTGCTGGACCGGGGCGGCGTGATCGGCGGCAGCTCGGCCGGCGCGAGCATCCAGAGCGAGTACATGCCGCGCGGGCACCCGCTCGGCAACACGGTGATGGCCGCCGAAGGGTACGAACGCGGGTTCGGCTACCTCCCGGGCTGCGCGGTCGATCAGCACTTCTTCGCGCGCAAGCGCACCGCCGACATGACCGGCCTGATGAAGGACTACCCGCAGTACCTCGGCATCGGCATCGACGAGGGCACCGCGATCGTCGTGACCGGGACCACGGCGGAGGTGATCGGCCGCACGAAGGTCGCGTTCTACGACACGACGAAAAAGCCCGACGGCGACAAGGATTACGAAGAGGTGCCGGCCGGCGAGAAGTACGACCTGAAGGAGCGCAAGAAGGTGAAGTAGCGGGTGGACAAGAGCCAGAGGGCACAAAGGCCGTTAGCCCCGAGCCGGCGGCTCGGGGCTAATTACCGACGCGTATTTGCCGTATGGTCTTCTGCCCCTCTGGCCCCTGCCCTCGGACCTACGGCTTGGGCAGCAGCACCGGCGTCGCGGGGACCGCGGGGGTCGGCACGTTGGGCACGCCGCCGGCCTGGTTGATGAGCTGCTCCACGCCCTCGCGGAACTCCGCGGCGGTCGGCGGCCCCTTCAGGTACAACTGCGGCTTGGCGGCCGCCTTCAGCTCGGCGAAAAACTTGGGGATCTCCAGGTTCAGCCGCGCCTCGGCCAGCTCCTTCGTCAGGACCGCCTTGAGCTTGTCGTCGAGTTGCACGCCCTCCTTGGGGGGGACGACCGCGACCAGCTTCATGCACATGATGCCCGACGGGGTGTCGAACAACTGGCTGATCTCGTTCACCTTGAGCGTGAACAGCACCTTCTCGACGGTGTTGTCGGCGGTCTCGGAGTACCGGCCCACGGGCTTCACCAGCCCGCACGCGGCGGCCAGCGTCGGGTCGGCTTGCGTGCGGGCCACCGCGTCGAACTCGGCCTCGCCCTTGCGCGCCTCGTCCCACTGCTTCTGCGCGGCCCGCAGGTCCTCGCGGCTCCAGCAGATCACCTTCGCCTGGCGGTGCTCGCCGTACCGGTTCTCGAACGCCCTCTTCAGGTCCTCTTCCGTAATTTTGATTCGGTCGCGGCACATCTTGGTCAGGTACAGGCGCGGCTTCACCACGTCCTCGACCCACTCGAACAGCGTCTTGCCGTACTTGGGGAGCACGTGCTTGACGAAGTCGGCGCGGGCGATGCCCAGGCCCCGCATCTCGTCGTCCAGCGCGGCCCGCACCTCGATGTCGGTGACGGTGACGCCGCGCCGCTGGGCCTCGATCTCGATGATCCGCTTGTTCACGAGCAGTTCGAGCTTCTCGTGGCCGCCGCGGGCGATGAGGAACTCGCCCAGCTCCTCGCGGGTGACCGCCACGTTGCCGTAAACGTACGCGGTGACCCGGCGGTCCGGTTCGGGCTGCGGCGCGGCCTTCGGCGCGCCGGGGCCGGCCGGCAGCGGCGCCGGCTGTGCGGCGGCCCAGTCGCCGGTGGTGCCGAACGCGTACCCCGCGGCGGCGGCGCCGGCGA
>JBJSXS010000983.1:0-6992 GCA_046086545.1 Gemmata sp. | reverse complement strand
CGAGCGCGCCGGCGAGCAGCACAGAGACGAGAACGTAGCGCTTCACCGGAACTGCCCCCCACCCTGTACTGGTTTCACGCGCGCCCCGGCGGGGCGCGGCGCGATCACTCCTTGCGCTCGGCCATCGTGCGAGCGTACCCTTCTTCGAGCCGCTTCTGCAAGTCCGGGAACCGGTCGAACAGGCGCTTGGGGGTGCGCCTGGGGGCACGCGTGAGCGCATACGCGGTCAGCAGCGGCAGCGCAACGGTCGAATCGACGTAGCAGGTCACCGAGTCCGGGAGCTTGTCGGGGTCGACCTTGCCCCAGGTCATCGCCTCGCTCGGGGTCGCCCCGCTGAGGCCCCCGGTGTCCGGGCGCGCGTCGGTGAACTGCAAGAAGTAATCGTGCCCGGCCTCGAGCAGGCCGAGCACCTCCTGAATCTGCGGCTCGGTCTGCAGCATGAAGTTCTTCGGGCTGCCGCCGCCGAGGATCAGCACCGAACTGGTCCCGCCGCCGGCCTTCGCGTCCCACACCACCGCCGCGCTCTGGTTCACGTCGCGCAGCGGGTCGATGCGCAACTTCGAGCCTTCGAGCATTAGCGCCGCGAGGTTCATCCCGATGCTGCTGTCGCCGGGCGAACTGTGAAGATCGGCACCCCGTGCCGGTACGCGGCAGCAAGCAGGTTCTTGCCCTTGTGGCCGGTCTGATCCTCGCGCTCCGCGAGGTACCTGCCGACGAGGCTGTGGAACTCCGCGGTGCCCATCGTGAATTGGAACGCGTCCCCGCGGCACAGCGTGCGGAAGAACTTGTCCGTCCCGAGCAGGTTCTCGTAGTCGAACACGATGTCGTAGATGCGGATGACCTGGTTCTCGCGCAGCTCCAGGTCCGGCAGGCTCGGCCCGGCCTGGTAGAGGTCCATCCCGAGCGCGTAGTGCGTGTCGTGGTACAGGTTCGCCCCGGTCGAGACGATCCAGTCCACCATCCCGGCCTCCACGAGCGGCACAAGGCACGACATCCCAAGGCCCGCGGGCGTGAGCGCGCCAGACAGCGCGAGGCCCACGGTGCCGTTGTTCGCGAGCATCTTCTTTACGAACAACTGGCACCCCTCCCGCAGGCGCCCGCCGTTGTACGACAGGAACGCGCCGTCGATGAGGTCGGCCGCCAACGCGCCGCCGGCCACCGCCGCCGGGTCGATGCGCTCGCGGCTGATCTTGTGCAGGAACTGCTTGTTCGCGTCGGTGCCGGCGTGGCGGTCGTAGTGCGGCTTGTGCGGGTGCATATCGGACGTCAGGGGTCAGAGTTGGGGTCAGGAGTCAGAGGCGCATTCTATGACGCCGCGAGTTCGCGCAGGGTCGCGGCGTACTCCTCGGGCGTGTTGAGGTTGCGGAGAGACGCCAGTTCAGGATCGGCCGCGCGGAGCTCGTCCGCTTCTATAACGCGTGCCGGGACGAGCTCGAACAGCGCCGTCATGCGGCGTTCGCCTCGCGCGAGCATCGCGCGCACGGCGGGCAGCACCTCGACGCGGTACACCGCGGCGAGCGGGTGCAACCGGCCCCCGACGCGCGGCACCGCGGCGACGGGGACCGGGCGGACGACCGCGCGCACGAACGCGGCCCTCAGAAACGGCGCGTCGCACGCGCTCAGGTATGCGGCGTCGCACCGGCCGGCGAGCGCCGTCAGGCCCGCGGCGAGGCCGCCGAGCGGCCCCTGCCCTTCCTGTTCGTCGCGGACCACCTCGATGTCCCCGGGCAGCGGCGGGAGGTCTTGCCCCTGAGCCGCGACCACCACGACCGGTTCCACCGCTCCGCGCAGCAGGCGCGCGACGCGAGCCAGCATGAACTCGCCGCCGACGGGCAGCCACGCTTTCGGCCGGCCCATCCGCGACGAGCGCCCGCCGCACAGCACGATTCCGCCGCATCTCACCGTTCGCACTCCGGGGCCGTTTTCGGTATCGTAGCCGGTTCGCCCCTCTTCCGCACTCGGAGGTGTCGCATGCCGCGCCGGTTTCGCGTCGGGGTGGTCGGCTTCGGGGTCGCCGGTGCGGCCACCGCGTACCTGCTCGCGCGCGACGGGCACCGGGTAACGCTCATCGAGCGCGCGCCCGCGGTCGAGCCCATCGGCGCCGGCATCCTGCTCCAGTGCTCCGGGCAAGCGGTGCTGCGGCACCTCGGGGTTCTCGACCATGTTCTGGCGCACGCGGCGCCGGTCGAGGAGTTGCACGCCCGACACGCCGACGGCGGGAGGACGCTGATCCGCACCGTGTACGGAGAGTACGCGCCCGGGTGCCGCGCGTACGGGGTGCACCGCGGGGTCCTGTTCCGAGCGCTGCGCGACCTCGTGTACACGCAGGACGTGGACGTGCGCCTCGGGCGCGATGTCGTGTCGCGCACGCTCACGCCGTTCGGCGAGGTGCTGCTGACGGATGACCGCGGGGACGCGCACGGGCCGTTCGACTGTGTGGTGTGCGGCGACGGCTCGCGCTCGCACCTGCGGTCCGTGTTCGGCTTCAGCGCGCGTGTGATGGGGTACGACCACGGCACGCTATGGGTGACCGCGCCGGCAGCCGTCCCGAACAAGTTGCTACAGGCAGTGCGCGGCACGCGCCAGATGCTCGGGCTGCTGCCGCTGGGCGACGGCCTCGCGAGCTTGTACTGGGGCATCCGGAACGACGAACTCGACGCGATCCGCAACCGCGGCCTCGACGCGCTCAAAGCGGAAATGTTCGCGTTCTGCCCCGAGGCGGCGCCGGTGCTCGACTTCCTCCAGCACTTCGACCAACTTATCCACACGACGTACCGTCACGTTCACCTCAGGCGCGCGCACGACGGGCGCGTCATCTTCATCGGCGACGCGGCGCACGCGATGTCCCCGCACCTCGGGCAAGGGTTGAACCTCGCGCTGGTGGACGCGTGGCGCCTCGCGGAAGCCTTGCGCGTCGCCCCTGCGCCCGCGAGCGCCTTCGCGCGGTTTTCTGCCGCGCAGCGCGACTACCTGCGATACTACTCAACGGTCACCTGGCTGCTGTCCCCGTTCTTCCAGTCGGACTGGCACCTACTCGGTTGGGGCCGAAACACGTTTCTGCCGCTGATGCCTCTGGTGCCCCTGGTGAAGCGACAGATGCTGATGACGGTGTGCGGTCTGAAGGGCGGCTTCGTGAAGGGCGAGTTGCGGGTGTGAGGCCGCTCGCGGCTTTGCGAGATCGGCCGGCGAAACGAAAACGGCCGCGCCTTGCGGGCGCGGCCGTGCGGTACGAGCGGTTGCTCTTACCAGTTGGTCAGCACTTCACCACCGGCAGCGCTGCAAGCGGCGTTCCAGGTGGCAGCGGTCATGCCGTTGTTCAATGACTTGACGGTGCCGTCGCCCAGGGCCACTTGGATCGCCCCGGAAGACAGACCGTGGCACTTGTTTTGTGCAGCGGCGCTGGTCGCCGGCTTGAGGAGGAAGGGCGGGCTAACGGTTTCGTACGGAACGATCCAGTTGGCGTTGTTGGGAGCCGCGTTCGCGGTCATCGTGGAACCGGTCGTGCCCGAGTAGGCGGTGTTGTTGGTCCAGTAGTTGGTCGAACCAGTGGTAGTCGCGTAACGCTCCATGATCACGACCGTGTTCGAAGTGCCGTCGGTGAAGCTGCTCTTGAGGTTCGCGCCAGTGGTGCGGAACACGAAGCCGTTGCACACGTAGCTGAGGCCCGGGGCGTTGGTGTTGCTGGCCCCAGTGCTGGGGTCACCAGGAGCGATGTAGGGCTTCACGAAGTTGCCCGTAGTGGTGTTCAGAACAGACGCACCACGAGTGAACATGTTTTCCTGCTCAATGTAAGGCAGCAGCCAGAACCACAGCGGAGCGGCCGAGCCAGCAGCAACAGTACCGCCACCGCCGGTGCCCGCCGGGGCGCCAGCGTTGTTGTACGTGCCGACCGCGGGGGGCATCTGGTCGTTGTAGGTGCTGGCCGCATTGTGCAGGCCGGTGCCGAACTGCTTCAGGTTGTTCTGGCTCTGGGTGCGGGCCGCAGCTTCGCGGACCTTCTGCACTGCGGGCAGCAGGAGCCCGATCAGGATCGCGATGATCGCGATCACGACGAGCAGCTCGATCAGGGTGAAACCACCCCGACCCTTGCGGATCTTCGACAGGGACATGTAACGCTCCTTCGGTCGAGAGGACATACAGATGAGGGAACACGTAAACCCACAGAGGTGGGGTTGACGCCGCGAGTAGAATTCCCGTTCAGCTTCAGTTTCGTCGAAACATTGTGTTGGGTCAAGGAAAAAACCTGATAAACCGCGCAACCCGGTCCCGGGGATGCGTTCGGCCGCCCTTCCGTCCAGATCCTTAACGCAACTCCATTATAAGAATACCCGGTCGCAATCCTCGTCGCACTGGGCTGTCCGGCCGATGGCGACCGGACTGTTGCGATGTTTCACGCGCTTCAGAACATTCAACGCAACCGCAACGACCTCATCAACAGCCCGGGTGGTCCGCGAATCTCTTTCCGTGCAACGGCAAAACGCGCGGGGTGCGGGAGCAGAATTCGTACACTCTCACGGCAACCGAGTTCGTAACACAGCAACGCTGCTCGCGCCTCAGCCATTTCACCGGTGCCACATGAAAACGATCCTCCTTCCCATCGGGGACGCAGCGGAAGTTCTCGACACCTATTACCCCATGTTCCGGCTTCGCGAGGAGGGCTACGAGGTGCTGGTCGCGGGGCCGGAGGCACGCGGGTATCACCTCGTGCTGCACGAACGGCCCGACGGGTGGGACATCACGCAGGAGCGCCCGGGCTACACGCTGCAGGCCACGAGCGCGTTCCGCGACGTGAACGCGGGCGCGCTCGCGGGGATGGTCATCACCGGCGGGCGCGCCCCGGAGTACCTGCGGTACGACGCGGACCTGCTCCGCATCACGCAGGCGCTGGTCGCGGCCGGTAAGCCGGTCGCCAGCGTGTGCCACGGGATCGAGATCCTCGCCGCCGCCGACGTGATTCGCGGGCGCGAGGTCACCACGGTGGCCAAGTGCGCGCTCGACTGCACCTTATCGGGCGGCGTGTACGTGAACCGCGAGGTGGTGGTCAGCGGGAACATCGTGACCTGCCGCACCTGGCACGATAACCCGGCGTGGATGCGAGAGTACCTGAAGATGCTGCGCGGCGACCGATAGGGCGGGCGGGGCGAAGCACCCACCTGTTACACCAGCGCGGCGCCAGGGGAATCGGCGTTACAGCGGTAACGCCCGCGCCTCCGGCTCGGGGCTAACGGGTCAACAGACCTACCCGCTTCCCGCCCCAACTCCAACAATACCCCCATAAGCGATCTTCACTCCTGCGATGGGAACCCACTCATGCCAGCCGGCAACAGTTTCGGAAGTCTGTCCACCCTCTCGGTCGGCGGCAAGGCGTACACGATCCACCGCCTCGCAGCGGTCGAGGCCGTTCACGCGTCCGCCAAGAAACTCCCCTACTCCCTCAAAATCCTGCTCGAAAACCTGCTCCGCACCGAGGGCGCGAGCCTCGCGGTGCGCAAGACCGACATCGACGCGCTGGCCACGTGGAACCCGAAGGCCGAGCCGAACGTGGAGATCGCGTTCACCCCGGCCCGCGTGCTGATGCAGGACTTCACCGGGGTGCCGTGCGTGGTGGACCTCGCCGCCATGCGGGACGCCATGAAGACGCTCGGCGGCGACCCGTCGAAGATCAACCCGCTGGTGCCGGTCGAGCTGGTCATCGACCACTCGGTGCAGGTGGACGAGTACGGCACCGCGAAAGCGTTCGCGGACAACGTGGCCCTCGAATACGAGCGCAACCAGGAGCGGTACACGTTCCTGCGGTGGGGCCAGAACGCGTTCCGCAACTTCCAGGTCGTGCCGCCCGGCACCGGCATCTGCCACCAGGTGAACCTGGAGCACCTCGCGCGCGGCGTGTTCGTGGACCCGCAAGGGGTCGCCTACCCGGACACGCTCGTCGGCACCGACAGCCACACGACGATGATCAACGGCCTCGGGGTGCTGGGCTGGGGCGTCGGCGGCATCGAGGCCGAAGCCGCGATGCTGGGTCAACCGGTGTCGATGCTGATTCCGCAGGTCGTCGGGTTCAAGCTGTCCGGGCGGCTGAGCGCGGGCGCGACCGCGACCGACCTGGTGCTGACCGTCACGCAGATGCTGCGCAAGAAGGGCGTCGTCGGCAAGTTCGTGGAGTTCTTCGGCCCGGGCCTCGCCGACCTGCCGCTCGCGGACCGCGCGACCATCGCGAACATGGCGCACGAGTACGGCGCGACGTGCGGCATCTTCCCCGTCGATGCCGAAACGATCCGGTTCCTCACGCTGACCGGGCGCCCCGCGGCGCTGGTGAGCCTCGTCGAAGCGTACTACAAGGCGCAGGGGCTGTTCCACGACGCGAACACGCCCGAGGCGAACTACACGGACACGCTCGAACTCGACCTCTCCACCGTCGAGTCGAGCGTGGCCGGCCCGACCCGGCCGCAGGACCGCGTCGCGCTCAAGGGGATGAAGGCGTCGTTCGCTGAGGCGCTGCCGAAGCTCAAAGCCGGGGTGAAGAAGCCGACGGTCGTCGCGCTGCCGGTGGCGGGCGGCGCCGCCGCGCCTCCCGCCGACATGGGCCCTCTCGCGCCGGGCCAGCTCGCGGACGGCTCGGTGGTCATCGCGGCCATCACGAGTTGCACCAACACGTCCAACCCGTCGGTCATGATGGCCGCCGGCGTGCTCGCGAAGAAGGCCGTGGCGAAGGGCTTGAGCACGAAGCCCTGGGTGAAGACCAGCCTCGCCCCCGGGTCGCAGGTGGTGACCGACTACCTCACCAACGCGGGCGTGCTGCCGGCCCTCGACAAGCTGCGGTTCAACGTGGTCGGGTACGGCTGCACCACGTGCATCGGCAACAGCGGCCCGCTGCCGGACGCGGTGTCGCGCGAGATCGCGGCCGAGGGGCTGGTGGTGTCCGCGGTGCTGTCGGGCAACCGCAACTTCGAGGGCCGCGTCCACCCCGAGGTGCGGGCGAACTACCTCGCCTC
>JBJSXS010000982.1:0-3046 GCA_046086545.1 Gemmata sp. | reverse complement strand
GCGCCACCGCGCCGCCCAGGAACCCGGTCGCCCCGGTGACGAGTACCCGCCGCCCGGCCCACCGGGACGTGTTTGTGTTCATCAGCGCCTCCGTGCGCGGTTCCCAACTGCGGCACGCTAGCACGCCCGAGCGCGGCGGGTCAACCCGAACGCGGTCACCGACGGTTCCCGGCGCCGGGCCCGTCCACCGGTGCCGGCGGGGGCGGCTCGTGGCGAGGCGGCCACAGCGCGAACATGGTCGCGAACGCGAGCAGCGGGAACACACCGATGCCGCCCAGCACCCACTCGTAAGACTTAGTCCGGTCGCAGATCCAGCCCTCGATAGGGTACACCGCGAACAGCGACAGGTGCGCGAACGCCCCGAGAACCCCGGTCACCTTGCCCTGGTGCTTCGACGACAGTTCCTGGCTCAGCGCGAAGTAGGTCGGGAACAGCCCCAGCGCGCCGAACGCGATCACCAGGAGCACGGCTTCCAGCACCCAGCTCGCGGGCAAGAAGGGGACGCTCACCGTACACACCGTGAGCAGCGCGCAGCCGGCAAAGGCGAGCAGCCGGCTCACGTGAACGCGCATCCCGCGCTTGCACAACAGCAGCGTCACGATGCCGACGGTCCACGACCCCACGTCCGCCACCAAGTAGTAAACGGTGGTGAAGGCGCTCATCGCCTCGCGGGAGTACCCGCGCTGCTCGCGCAGGTACAGCGGCAGCCACGTGCGGTACCCGTGCCACGTGAAGTTCACCGCCATAACCATCGCGGCCAGCGCCCAGAACCGGCGGTCGCGGAACACGTCGGCGAAGTTGGCCGCGCCCTGGTGCGCGGGCACGCCGCCGGCGGCCGGCGGCGGTTCGAGCAGCGCCTTCGGGATCGTGATGAACCACAGCGCGACCCAGACCAGGCCCAGGCCGCCGATGATGCGAAACGGGATGCGCCAAGTCTCGCTGGCGCCGGCCGCTTCCGCGCGCTGGAGGATCGCGAGTACGATCAGCGGCGTGACGACCGCCCCCAGGGCGGTGCCGCTCTGGAACAGCGAGTTGCCGAACGACCGCTCCGCAGGGGGCAGCACCGCGCGGGTGGTGCGGATGCCGCACGGCCAGTTCCCGGCCTCGAACAGCCCGAGCATGAACCGGCACGTCAGCAGCATCCAGAACGAACCGGCGAAGCCGGTCACCATGCCGGCGACGGACCATCCGATCACCATTAACGGGTACACCCACCGCACGCTCACGCGGTCCACCACGTAGCCGGTCGTGACGGCGCCGATGGCGAACGCGAGGGAGAACACGCTCTCGAGCCAACTGTACTGCTCGTTGTTCATCCCGAACGCGTCCTTGATCTCCTTGGCCATCTGGTTCAGGGCCATGCGGTCCATATAGTTGATGACGGTCGCGAGCATCAACAGGACGCACACCCACCACCGCCACGGCGACAGGAGCGGAGCGGGCGCGGGTGCAGGGTCGGTACTCATCGGCGGCGCCGGGAGGAGGGAGTCGCGGGTGAAGGAACCCGCACACCTTACCCGAGCGACCGCGAACAGGCCAGCACCAGAGGGGAGAAGTCCATGGTGACCGGTTCGACGCGCGGCGCCCCGGCTCACCCGCTCGCGTGGTTGGCCATCACCACCGCGGTGGTGGCCGGGGTGCTGGGGCTGTACGGCTCGATGCACGCCGAGAAGCACGTCGCCGGTAGCCCGCTGCGCGATGCGCGGGGCGACGCCAAGACGCCCCCGCAGCCCCACTTCTGGGTCGAGGTACAGTACGTGAGTGGCGAGTCGAAGGTGCTCGGCGCGCCGCTCGACGACCGCATCCGCGCGTTCACCAGCGAATCGAAGACCGCCAACTACTCGCTCCAGCTGGTCGCGTTCGTGCTGCCGTTCGCGCTGGGTATCGGTGCCGGGATCACCGGCGCGCACGCGATGCGGGCCGTACAACGGTCCGGCGGGCGGTGGGCGGGCGAAACAATGGCGGTGTTCGCCATGCTCATCGGCGGCCTCTCGGCCGTGACCGCCGCGTGCATGATGATCGCGCTGTACGTGTGGCCCCGCGTGCCTGCGCTGTACACGACGTGACGAATGCTACGCGCGTGCAGGGGTTCCTCGGCGTGGGAACCGCTGCACGCGCACTCGCTAGGAGTTAGGTCGCGGCCGGAGCTGTGGCCAGCGCCGCATCGATCTTCGCCTGAAGGTCGGAGCCGATCTTCCCCTTGCCCTTGCACTTCGGCCCCTTCGAACAGGCCAGGTAGTAGCCGGGCCCGAAGCGCGACTTCCGCAACTTGAGCGGGGCACCGCACTCGGGGCACGACTCGTGAACCTCGACCGCCAGCGCGGGGTCGGCAACTTTCTCCGTCTTCTCCGGCGGGGGCGGGAGAATGTCCTTCAGTTTCTCGCGGAGTTCGGCGTTGATCGACTTCGCGTTGCGGCACTTGGGGTAACCCGAGCACGACAGGAACGGCCCGCGCCACGCGACCTTGATCACCATCGGGCTGCTACACTTCTCACACGCGATGCCGGTGTCTGCGGGCTTGACCGGGGCGCCGTCCGCGTCGGCGTCGCTGATGAACTTGCACTTCGCGTCCGGGCACTGCACGTACTTCTTGCCCGCCTTGCTCTCCTTCAACAACAGTGTGTGCTTCGCGCACTTCGGGCACTGGTGCTTCGTGGGCAGCGCGGTGACGGTGCGCTCGCCCTCGGCGGTCTCGTTCATCGTGGTGGGGCAGTCCGGCGCCCCCTCGCACGTGTAGAACACCCCGAACCGGCCGACCTTGCGCACCATGAACTTGGCGCAGGCCGGGCACGGGATGTCGGTGGTTGTAGGCCCCTCGCGCTCGGCCTCCCCGGGCCGCGGCTGGATGTACTTGCACGCGGGGTCGTCCGCGTACCCGGTGCAGCCGATGAAGAACCCGCCGGTGGTCGCGCTGTACCGCTTCTGGAGCGGCTTGCCGCACTTGGGGCACATCTCGCCGGTCAGCTCGCGCGCCACCGGCATCTCGGTGTCCGCGGCCTTCAGCGTCTTCGAGAACGAGCCCCAGAACTCGTCCAGGACCTCCCGG
>JBJSXS010000981.1:0-4371 GCA_046086545.1 Gemmata sp. | reverse complement strand
CGCCGCGCTCACCACGTCCTGCCCGACGAGCCACACGCCTTCGGAGGGGTCGGCGGCCACACGGGCGGCCACCGCGGCGCGCCAGGCGGCCCGCTTCGCTTCGGGCGTGAGGTCCGCGTGCTGAAGCCGCTCGTCTTCCCGAACGAGCTCCTGCGCGGCGGCGCAGTCCGGGCGCGCGTAGACGCGGTAGCCCTCGCCCAGCCGCGCGCCGAGGACCAGCGTCTCACCGCCGTCCATGCCCGCGACGCGCTTGCGGGCCGCTTCACCGAGCGGCGACTCGCGCGTGAGAAGCACCTGCGTGTCGAGAACCACGCCCCGCGCGCCGGCCGCGGCGCACGCGGCGGCCGTGTTCGCGCCGACGCCGCCGCGCACCCAAAAGGGGACGTTCACGCCGTGCCGGTCGGCGTACTGGCGCCACTTCTGGATCAGGACGAAGGACGTGTCGGCACCGACCCGGCCGCCCGCCTCGTGGCCCTTCAGCACTACGCCCGCGCACCCGAGTTCGGCGGCCCGTGCGGCCTCCGCGACGCTCACCGCCTCGCACAGAACCTCCACCCGCGCGGCCTTCAGCGTGTCAACCCGCGCGGCGAGTTCCGGCGCATCGGCCCCGGTGAGGATCACGAGTGCGGGCTGGTGTTGTGTCAGCAACTCGAACAGGTCGGGCGCGTCGGCCCGGAGTTGCACCCCGAACGCGGCGCCGGCGAAGCGCCGGAGGCGCTGCAGGGCCTGGGCGGCAGGCGACGGGGAGCCGAATTCGAGGTCGAGAACGCCCCGCGCGCCGGCCCGGCCGGCGGCAATGGCAAACGACGGGTCGGCGGCCCCGGCCGGGGTCAGAACAAGGAGGTCGCGCGAGTCCATCACTCCCCTCTGCGGCTGGACCTCCTGTCCTTGAATGTCGGTACCGGTCACACGCCGGCGCGAATACCCAAGATGCGCCCGGGGCGGGGTCGCGTTTCAACGCAATAGTATCACATGCCCGGCTGGTTTGGCAATTTGGGCGCTGTGGAGACTTCCGGCGTCTTCGCTTCGGCGCGTCACATCCCGCAGAGAGCGACAGCTACCATTAGTACGGATTCTGGCGGATGCGTCTGTTGTGCCGCAATTCGGCTGATTCGGCAAGACCGGTCGCGCCGATAACAACGCGTAACCGGTTTCTACCGAGGCAATAAGGAACGGTCCATGCGCTGCGCACTCCTCACAACCGCGCTACTCGGGCTCACCGCTGCAGGCTGCAACAGCGACCGATTAGTGCTCCGAACGAAGGTCGAGACACGGCTCGACGCCACCCCGGTCAACCCCAGTGCCGGCCCGGTCAAGCCCGTGGTCGTGCAGTCCGGCGACGCCCGGCACGCGCCGCGCGTCGCGGTCATAGACGTCGACGGGCTGATCCTCAACACCCCGTTCGTGGGCCCGCTGTCGGTCGGGGAGAACCCGGTCGCGCTGTTCCGCGAGAAGCTCGAAGCGGCCGCGGCCGACAGGTGCGTGCGCGGCGTCGTGGTCCGCGTCAACAGCCACGGCGGCGGGGTCGCGGCCTGCATCTCGATGCGCCACGACCTGGAGCGGTTCAAGGCGAACACCGGGCTGCCCGTTGTCGCGTGCCTGATGGACACCGCCACCGGCGGCGCGTACTACCTGGCGTCGGCCGCGGACCAGATCGTTGCCGGCCCCGCGACCGTGACCGGCGGCCTGGGGGTGATCCTGAACCTGTACAACCTGCGCGACTTGATGCAGCAGTTCAACGTGATCCCCCAGTCGGTGATGTCGGGCGACAAGGCCGACATCGGCACCTCGGCCCGTCGGCTCACCGAGGGCGAGCGGGCGCTCCTGCAGTCGATGGCCGACGAGTTCCACGCGCAGATCATCGGCGACATCCGGCGCTCGCGCCCGGTGGTGGAACAGATGGAGACCCCGTTCGAGGGGAAGCTGTTCGGGTGGGGTCTGGACCGCGGGCGCACCTTCGACGGGCGCATCTTCACCGGGTCGCAGGCGCAAGCGCGCGGGCTGGTGGACCACATCGGCACCGTGGACGACGCGGTGCAACTGGCGACCCAGATTGGGTGCCGCGGCCCGGCCGCGCGGCCCGCGGTGGTGATGTACCGCCGCAACAACGACCCGGCGCGCTCGGTGTACGCGATCACCGCCAACGTGCCGCTGCAGGGGGCCGGCCTGTTCCCGAGCCTGCCCGGCCTCGACCGCTCCAAGATGCCGACGTTCCTCAGCCTGTGGCAGCCGGAACTGTCCATCGAGAAGCTCGGCGGGAAGTAGTCCTCGGCGGGCGGCGGGCGGTTTTCAGTAAGAGTAGACAGTAGCGGCGCGCTCGAACGGCATGGAAGCGGGCGCTGTGACCGACCCCCGACCCCCGACCCCCGCTTCCGATGTTCACCAACCAGCACCACCTGAAGCACCTGCTGCGCCCGCACCACTACACGTCGGAGGAGCAGTACCGCGCGGAGTTGCGGCACCTGTTCCAGCCGGCGTGGCACCCGCTCGCGGCGACGAGCGAGCTGGCTCGTCCCGGGGACTTCCTCACCTTCGACCTGCTCGAAACGCCGATCATCGTCCGCAACTTCGACGGCGAGCTGCGGGCGTTCCTGAACGTGTGCCCGCACCGGCACAGCCGGCTCACGGACGAGCCGCGCGGGCGCGCCGAGAAGCTCCGCTGCCGGTACCACGGGTGGGAGTTCAACAAGGACGGCGGCACCGGGAAGATCCCGGACGCGAAGGCGTTCCGCCCGTGGGACCGCGAGAACTCGTGCCTGCGGCAGTTCCGCGTCGACACCTGCGGCGATCTCGTGTTCGTGAACTTCCAGGCCACCGGCCCTGCCCTCCGCGAGTGGCTCGCGCCCGTTTGGGACCACTGGCAGGACTACGGCGGGGCGTACCGGCACGCGGCGACGTGGGAGAAGGAGTTCCCGTGCAACTGGAAGGTGGTGCTGGAGAACTCGCTGGAGTCGTACCACATCCCGGAGGTTCACCCGCGCACGTTCAAGGAGTTCCCCGCGGAGGAGAACGCGTGGCACGAGTTGACCGACCGCATGACGTCGTTCCGGACGGTGCCGCCGAGCGAGTTCGCGACGCGCGCGCAAGACTGGATGGTGCGGCGAATGGGCGGCACGGTGAGCCACGAGTACTGGCACCGGGTGCTGCACCCGCACGCGACCGGCAGCTCGCTCGACTCGTTCCGCATGATGCAGTGCGTGTTCCCGACCGGCCCGACGACGTGCCGCTACCGGTGCATCTTCTTCACGCTCCGCGGGCGCCGCAACAACCCGCTGGCGTGGGCGCTGTACCGCGTGCTGCGCCCCATCGCGACCGCGATCGGCAAAAAGGTGTTCGCCGAGGACGGGTCGATCTACTCGGGCGTGCAGCGCGGGATGGCGTGCAGCCCGTTCCCCGGGGTGATCGGGGTGCGCGAGGAGCGCGTGTACCACTTCCAGAAGTACGTGCTCGACAACACCGCGACGGGCGCGCGTGAGTTGCCTCAGGTGGACGCGGCGCAGCCGGCGCTCAACGGCCGCCGGTAAAGCCGCTGGCGGCCTCGCGAGTCCCCCTTAGAGACCGTCTAGAAATCAGGTTTTTCGTTCCGTTTGGGTCGCTTGAGTAGGTAGTTGTCTCGGTTCCTTTTGGGCATCATCGAGCGGGCCATGCGGTGGACCGCCGTGACGTAGATCCACGCCTCGCTGCTCTTGGGGTTGTGCTCGTAGTCCTTCGACAGGCGCCGGTACCGGTTGAACCATCCGAACGTCCGCTCGACCACCCACCGCCACGGCTGGACCTCGAAACCGACCGCGCCCGCGCGCCGAGTGACGATGTCCAGAACCCACGTCGCGTTCTCGTTCGCCCACGCGGCCAGCGCACGGTACGCGCTGTCGGCCCACACCCGCACCAGCCGGGGCAGCCCCTTACCGACGCGCTCGAACACCTCGACGGCCCCATCCCAGTCGGTCGGACCGGCGGGCAGAACCGCCAGGCCCCAGATCAGCCCGAGCGTATCGACCAGCAGGTGCCGCTTGCGCCCCGACACCTTTTTTCCCCCCGTCGTACCCCTTCGGGCCGCCGGCTTCGGTCGTCTTGACGCTCTGGCTGTCGATCACGCACGCGCTGGGCGCCTCCTCGCGGTCCAGGAGCTTGCGGATGTCGCGCCGGAGGATCTCGTTGAGCTCGTCCCACACCCCGGCGTCGCGCCACGTGTAGAAGTAGTAGCTCACCGTCTTCCACGGCGGGAAGTCGTGCGGCAGGTACCGCCACTGGCACCCGGTCCGCGCCAGGTAGAAGACCGCATCCACGATGTCCTTGCGGTCGTAGGTGCGGGGCCGACCGGCCGAGCCGGGCGGGCGATCACCGCCGGGGAACAGGTGGTGAATGTTCAGC
>JBJSXS010000980.1:0-3962 GCA_046086545.1 Gemmata sp. | reverse complement strand
CCGTCCGGGAAGATCACGTGGTCCACCTGGGGCTTGATGTTCTCCCACTTGCAGTCCTTGAGGGCCGCCACGTCGATCTCGTTGTCGAAGTGCCCGATGTTGCACACGATGGCGTTGTTCTTCATCGCCTTCATGTGCTCGTGCCGGATGACCTTGAGGTTGCCGGTGGTGGTCACGAAGATGTCGGCCTTGTCGGCCGCGTACTCCATCGTGACCACACGGTAGCCCTCCATCGCGGCCTGCAGCGCGCAGATCGGGTCGATCTCGGTGACCCACACCTGCGCCGACAGCGCGCGGAGCGCCTGGGCCGAGCCCTTGCCCACGTCGCCGTAGCCGCAGACCACGGCGACCTTGCCCGCGACCATCACATCGGTCGCGCGCTTGATGCCGTCCACCAGCGACTCGCGGCACCCGTACAGGTTGTCGAACTTCGACTTGGTGACGCTGTCGTTCACGTTGATCGCGGGGAACTTCAGTTCGCCGCGCTTGTGCATCTGGTACAGGCGGTGAACGCCGGTCGTGGTCTCCTCGGTCACCCCTTTCACGGCGGCGAGGCGCTCGGAGTACCAGCCCGGTTGCGCCGCGACGCGCTTCTTGATGGCGGCGAACAGGATGCGCTCCTCCTCGCTGCCCGGCTTGTCGAGGACGCTGATGTCCTTCTCGGCCCGCGCCCCGAGGTGCAGCAGCAGGGTCGCGTCCCCGCCGTCGTCGAGGATCATGTTGGTGAACCCGCCGTCGGCCCACTCGAAAATCTTGTGCGTGTAATCCCAGTACTCGGCCAAGGTTTCGCCCTTGTAGGCGAACACCGGAACGCCGGCGGCGGCGATGGCGGCGGCGGCGTGGTCCTGGGTGCTGAAGATGTTGCACGACGCCCAGCGGATCTCGGCCCCGAGCGCCTTGAGCGTCTCGATGAGGACCGCGGTCTGGATGGTCATGTGCAGCGAGCCGGTGATCCGCGCGCCTTTGAGGGGCTGCTTGGCCGCGTACTCCTCGCGAATGGCCATGAGGCCCGGCATCTCGGTCTCGGCGATGGCGATCTCGCGGCGGCCCCACCCGGCCAGCGAAATGTCGGCGACGTGGAAGTCGGTGAAGGCGCTCGCGTGCTTTTGAGCAAGTACGGTCACGTTCAGAGTCCCCTGACTGATGAACGGGCGCCGTTGCTTGTAAACCACCCCTGCGAGCCTGGCAAGTACGCCCAATGCGTCCCGTTGCAGCGCCCCTCGCGGCGGTGGGTGTTTCGGTTATCGACTCAAGGCAGGGCCCCGGAGGTCGTTGGTGGCTGTATTCATATCAGCGCGGGCGGTGCGGGGGCAAGCGGACTCATGGATTATCGGCACCGGCCGGGCCGCGGTACACACTTTACCGGGCGCCGCACAAGGTCTTACAGCCGCGACACGTATTCGTAATAGCCGTCCAGATCGAACTTCCGGGCGGTGTTCTGGGACGACATGTACCGGACCGTGCCGAACACCGGGCGCTCGGGCGGCCACGGCCGGTCGAACAGCCCGAAGCACCAGTGGATGCCCGTGTACGAGTTCGGGTCGCGGCCGTCGAGTGCGTACTTGTTGTTCAGGTGCTCCAGGGTGCGGTACGCGGCGGCCGGCGACTCGCTCCACTCCAGCACCTTCTTGGCCCAGAGCATCCGCAGGTAGTTGTGGATGCGCCCGGTGGCGAGCAGTTCCTTCTGGGCCGCGTTCCAGAGTTCGTCGTGCGTGGCCGCGGCCTCGAACTCTTCGAGTTCGTACAGGTGCTCGCGCCGGTCCGGCGCGTGCTTCCGGAGCGTGGCCCGCGCCCACTCCGGCAGCACCACGTCGAGTGTGCGGGCGCCGCCCGGGGAGAAGTCCATGCGTTCAAAGTTGAAGCTCGGAACCGCCGCACCGCTCGACTGCCAGCTCTTGTTTTCCTCCCCCCCATCCCCGACCCCCTGGCCCCTGCGCCAGTGCCAGTGGTACCCCAGGTCTCGCCAGGTGATCGCCTCGTCCAGGAACGAGTTCACGTTCGGGTCGCGGCAGAAGAAGTCGTCCTTGTTGCGCGTCTTCGGGTTGATGTCGGCGGCGGTCCAGCTCTCCCCCAGCACCGCCGCGACCACCTCCTGAATCGAGATGTGCCCGTAGTGCAGGAACGGGCTGAGCCCGCTCGCGGCGGTCACCAGAGGGTCGTTCGGCTCGCTGCGGCCGGCGGCGTAGTTCGACAGCTTCTCGGACACGAACGCGTCGAGCGCCGCGCTGCCGGCGACAGAACCGCCCTCGGCGCCCGGCACCGGCCGCACGCTCTGGTCGATTGGCAGTGAGGAGACGAACGCGCCAATGTCCCGCTTCGCGTCCCAGAGGGGGAACGGCGGCTCGACCTTCGCTCGTGCGCCCCTCGGCACCTCGGGCGTGCTCGCGGCCCGGCGCGCCCACTCCTCGGCAAAGAGCTTGTGAATGCGTGGGCGGAGGTGCGCCGCGGCGGCCACCGGCGCGCCCAGCCGCGACAGCGGCACGACGGAGTTCCCGTCCACGAGGACCAGCGGCACCGGGCACTTCGCCGCGAGCGCCCGGTTGTGGGCGGGGACGATGTACCCGGGGTAGTCGTCGGTCACGACGCACGCCGCGTCGGCTGCGAGTTTGGCGACCAGCCCGCGCCCCGCGTTTTCGGGCGTCTCCACGAACGGCCAGTAGGCGAGGCCGAGTCTCTTCGCGGCACCCGCGTTGTCCCGCATCCCCTGGAGGATGAACGTGTGGTGCCGCGCGTTCGCCCAGGGGTAGTTCAGCTTCAGCCCCTCGTACACGACGAGCGGCTTCTGGTGTTCGGCCGCGAGGCGTAGCGCGCAATCGAGGGCGTGGTTGCTGTGCAGGCGGCGGGACATCTGCGCCCAGTAAAGGACGTACTTGCCCCGCGTGTTGAAGGGCCGCGCGTTGGCAGCGCGGACGCGTGCCGGAGTGTGAGACATCTCCATCCCCGTTTAACCGAAAGGCGGTGCGTATCATAACGCCATGTCAGACGCCGTTCTTGAAATCTCCGACGTCCGCAAGCGGTTCGGCGCGCTCGTCGCCCTCGACGGCGTGTCGCTCTCGGTGCGCCGCGGCGAGGTGTTCGGGCTGCTCGGGCCGAACGGCGCCGGCAAGACCACCCTGCTCTCCATCGCGGCGGGCCTCGCGCCGGCCGACAGCGGCGCCGTCACCCTCTTCGGCAAACACTTCACACGCGACCGCCGCGAGCTGCGCCACCTGGTCGGTATCGGCACGCAAGACCTGTCCATCTACCCGGACCTCACGGCGCGCGAGAACCTGCGGTTCTTCGGGAACCTGTACGGGCTGCGCGGCCGCGAGCTGGAATCGCGCGTCGGAGCGACCCTCGACGCGGTGGGGCTGACCGACCGCGCGAACGTGCGCGCGGGGACGTTCTCCGGCGGCATGAAGCGGCGGCTGAACCTAGCGGTCGCGGTCGTCCACGGGCCGAAACTGCTCATCCTCGACGAGCCGACCACCGGGGTGGACCCACAGAGCCGCAACCACATCTTCGAGCAGGTGAAGGCGCTCAACGCCGCCGGCTTAACGGTGATCTACACCAGTCATTATATGGAAGAGGTGCAGGCGCTGTGCCCGCGGCTGGCCGTCATGGACAACGGCCGGGTTCGGGCGTGTGACACGCTCCCGAACCTGCTCAAGCGCCTCGACACGACGGTGCGCGTCACCGTGACCGGCGCGCCCAGCACGTTCGCCGAGCGACTGCGCGCGCTGCCGGGGGTGACTGAAAGCCGACCCGCCCACCACCTCCGTGACGCGATGGCGGAGACAGGCGATGGCGCATCGCTTGCCCGTGAGGGGCGCGGGGCCGTTGACTGCCCGCGTGCCTTGAGTGCGGGGGACGATCCCGCCGCGCCCCTAACGGAGGGTCGGCCGGAGGGGGGAGGTCAAACCTTCGCCCTCACCGTGGACGAGATCGGCCCGGTCCTCGCGCGCGTCGCGGCGATGTGCGCC
>JBJSXS010000979.1:0-6598 GCA_046086545.1 Gemmata sp. | reverse complement strand
CTCCGCGAGCCGCGCCGGCTCGTCGCCCTCGAGCGCCCCGGGGACCCCCTTCGGCACCGAGCAGAAGCTGCACGTGCGGGTGCAGAGGTCGCCCATGACCATGAACGTGGCGGTGCGCCGCGACCAGCACTCCGGGCGGTTCGGGCACCGGGCGCTCTCGCACACCGTTTCGAGCTTCAGGTCCTCGATCAGGTGCGCGGTGAAGTTGTTCCCGTTCCCGGCGGGGAGCGGGCGCTTGAGCCACGCGGGCAGCCGCTGGCCGGTGCGCGGCGGCGGGTCGTTCCGGTCAAGAAGCGTGAGAGATCGCATGTCGTGGTTGGGGCGCGAGCGCCGCCGGGTGGGTGTGGAAGACGGAAACGCGCGGGAACCCGAACCGCGCGGCGACCAGTTCGAGCAGCCGCTGGCGCACCCCGGCGACGCGCACGCGCCCGCGGCCCTCGCGCTGGAGCGAGGTCATCGGCACCGGGTCGCCGTCGCACCGGACGTCGTAGAAGGGTTTCAGCGGCGGGTTCACGTTCAGCACCAGCCCGAAGCAGCTGACCGCGCGGTGGACCGCGACGCCGACGTGGGCGACCCGGCGCCCGCTCACCCGCGCCCCGGGGCGCTCGGGGTCCGGGGCGGCCGCGAGGCCGAACGCGCGGCACAGGTCGACGGCCACCGCCTGCAGTTCGGTCACGTAC
Organism: Gemmata sp.; assembly: GCA_046086545.1. Lineage (GTDB taxonomy): Bacteria > Planctomycetota > Planctomycetia > Gemmatales > Gemmataceae > Gemmata. The sequence continues at coordinate 5,918 of JBJSXS010000979.1, read as the reverse complement.
CGGCCGGGCGTGAGCCCGAGCGCGTCGAGGGGCAAGACCGGGTAGCACGCGACCTGCCCGGGGTGGTGCAGGAGCGCCCCGCCGCCGCGGGTGACCCACCGCACCGGCCAGCCGCGCGCCCGCAACTCGGTCGCGCTCGGCCGCACGTGGGCGGCGCTCCCCTCCCGCCCGATGGTGACGCCCGCCGGGTGCTCGCACAGGACCAGGGCCGCGGTGTCGCGGTCGCCGGCGACGTCGTAGCACAGCCGCTTCTGAAGCGCCGCGAGGGCCTCGAACTCGAGTGCGCCGAGCAGGTACGCGGACAGCGCCCGTGCCGGCCCGAACCCGGGTTGTGCCAGTGCGTCGGTCACCGCGAACGTCTCGCCCCGGGTGGAAATCGCCTCGGCCACCGGTAGTTTACCACCCGCACGCGACTTCACCCAGCCGAACTGGCCGAACGCGGGCGGGGCGGGCGCCGCGGTACACCGGAAAGCCGACAGATGAGGTCACGTTCACCGGCGGGCTCCCGCCCCCCGCTCACCCTCGTGCTGGCGGCCCTCGTCACGGCGGCGAACGCCGCCAAGCCGGCGACGGTGGACGACACCGCGTACCTGCTGTTCGCGCGGCACCTCGCGGCGCACCCGGCCGACCCTTACGGGTTCGACATCTTCTGGTGGAGCGCGCCGGAACCGGCGATGGGGGTGCTGCTGCCGCCGCTGCTCCCGTACTGGCTCGCACTGGGCATCAAACTGTTCGGCGAACACGTCGCGCTGCTGAAGCTGTGGCTGTTCCCGTTCGTGTGGCTGCTGGCGTGGGCGCTCGGCGCGCTGCTGCGCCGGTTCGCGCGCGGCGCCGAGCGCTTCGCGCTCCCGCCGCTGGTGCTCTCGGCCGCCGTGCTGCCCACGCTTAACTTGATGCTCGACGTGCCGGCGGTGGCGCTCGCGCTGGCGTCGGTCGAGCTATTCGCCCGCGCGTCGGCTCGGCGGGACTGGCGGCTCGCGATGCTGTCGGGGCTGGTTGCGGCGCTGGCGATGCAGACCAAGTACAGCGCGTTCGTGGCGCCCGCGGCGATCCTTTGGTTCGGCCTCACGCACCGGCGGGTCGCCTTCGCGGTGCGGTCCGTGGGAGTGTGCGCGGCCGCGTTCGTCGCGTGGGAGCTGTCGCTGGTGCCGCTCTACGAGGAGTCGCACTTCGCGCACCACGCGGGCGCGTCCGGCGGCCCGCCGGGGCTGGTCAAGAAGCTCGACCTCATAGGGCCGCTCGCGGGCTACCTCGGGTGCCTGGCCGCGGGCGCGGGGCTGCTCGCGCTGTCCGTGCTGCGGCTCCCGCGGGGGGTGACGGTGTGCGCCGCGGCCCTGTGGGGCATCGGGTTCGCGCTGGTCGCGCTGCTCCCGAACCGCCTGACGGCGCTCGCGCCCGACGTGACGCTCGCGGGCGCGTTCTGGCCGCTCGCCGGGGCGGTGTGGTACCTCGCGACCGCGGCGTGCGCGGGCGTGCTGCTCCTCCGCGTGCGCAACGGGTTGAGCGTGCGGACGCACCGCGCCGCGCTGTTCGTCGTCGGCTGGTTCGTGATCGAAGTGGTGGCGGCGCTGGCTCTCACGCCGTTCGCGGCGGCCCGGCGGGTCATCGGGGTGTCGCTGGTGATGGGGCTGCTGGCCGCGCGGGCCGCGAGCCGGCTGGGCCGCGTGGACCCGGCGCGCCGGCCGCCGCGGTGGGCGCCGGCGTTCGGCATCGCCGTCGGGGTGCTGGTGGCCGCGATCGACGCCTTCGACGCGTACCCGGAGCGGGTATGCGCCGAGCGCGCCGCGGCGCTGGTCCGCGCGGACGGCGCACCGCCCGGCGCGACCGCGTGGTACACCGGGCACGGGGGCTTCCAGTACTATTACGAGCACGAAGGGATGCGGGCGCTGGTCGTGGGGCGAACCGCCGCGCGGGCCGGCGATTACCTCGTGCTGCCGGTGTACCCGGACGGCGACGATTTCCCGCGCCCGCACACCGGGTCCGGGGTGCCGCACCCGCCGGCGGCGGTCGCCGACCCCCTGGGGGACGTGCTCTGGGACGACCCGCTGTCGGCCAAGACGGTGCCGAACTTTTACGGCGGGACCGACCCGGTGGCCGGGCGCGACGCGCCGCGGCTCCGCGTGCGCGTGTACAGGGTCAAGGCGGAATGGGAGGTGCGCTGAGGACGGCTGACCCGGAGGGGTCGGGCCGGGTTTCACAAAGTGCCCGCCAGCACCTCGAACTTCAGCCCGGCGACCAACTCGGCCCACTCGGTCCGCCACCGGGCGAACGCCTTGGTGCCCGCCGGCACCCGCGCGCGGAGCGACGCCCCGAGCGCGTCCAGCCCCCTCTTCACACGCGCCAGTTGCTTCGGCAGCGCCTGGCCGGTGTGCGCGCGGACCGCCGCCAGGCGGGCCAGCCCGACGTGCGCGTCCTGAACGCTCCCGAGAACCTCTTGCACCCGCTCGACCGCGGGGTACACGGTGTCGCGCAGGGCCGGCGGGAAGCACGGGGCGAAGATTTCGATGGCGTAGCGGAGGCGCTTGGCGGTGATGCGCAGCGCGTGCAGCTGGGCCGGCGCGGCGGGGTTCGCGGCGGCCGCATCGGTTAGTGCGCGAAGCAGCTCCCCGAGTTGCCGGCCCGCAAGCGCGCCAAAGGTCGCCGGCGCGTCGTCGCCTTCCGGCGCCCGCGCCCGACCGGGCAGCCCCGCGCTCAGCGTGCCGAACTTGGCGCCGCGCTGCGCCTCGGCCTCGACCAGCCGCGCCTGCGCCGTCGCCCGCTGGCCGCACGCGTAGCCCATGAGGAAGTCGAGCGCCGGTTTCGCGGCCGCGGTCGCCAGCGGTTTGGTGCCCGGCAGGGCGGCGAGGAACACGTCCCAGTCGCGCGCGTCGCCGGCGGCCCGGCGGACGGCCCGCAGGGCCCGCTTCGTGGCCACCAGCGGCTTCGGCGGCAGGGCGGCGGCGAACGCGCGCAGGGCGGCCCCGGCCCGGCGCGTGCCGACGCGCAACTGGTGGACGAACTCCGGGTCCTCCCACGCGCGCCCGGCCGCGAGCGGCAAGAACTCGCGCACCACCGCGAACCGCTCCGCGAGCACGGCCCGGGCCGCGTCCGCGACCGGCGCGTCCGGCGTCAGCCCGGTCACCCACTTCCCGTCGGCCATGTGCGCTCCTTCCGTCCGGGCTCACGTCCCGTACAACTCGGCCACGCCGACCGCCTGCTGGCGCTCCGCGAGCCATACGCCCACCTGCTTCGCCTCGGCCACCAGCACGTCCACCTGCTTCCGCTCGTCCCGGATGGCCGCCGCCACCTCGCCCGGGATGGCGAGGTACGCGCGCCCCAGCTCGGCGCTCATGCGGGCCCCGAGGTGCGTGCGGAACTCGTGTCGGATCCTGGGCCACCGCACCGGCAGCAGCAGCAGGACGAGCATGTGCAGCGCGACGATCACCGCCAGCGGGACCAGCACCACCAGCGACATTTGGAACAGGTCCGGGGTGACGCTCTGGGCGGCCGCGAGGAAGTTCCACAGCAGCGTGCCCACGGTGGCGACCAGCGCGACCTCGGGCAGCGTGTTGGCCAGCGCCGAGAGGGTGCCGCGCACCACGCGGCGGAGCCCGGTGGGGTTCGTGGCCCGGCGCTCGACCTCCGCGAGCGCCTCGATCACGGCGCGGGTCACGCGCTCCCGCCAGTCCAGGCGCCCGGCCGCGTTCGCCGGGTCGGTGAGCAGCGCGAGCGGGAACCCGTTGGCCTCCGCTTCCACCAGGATGCGGTTGGTGAGCGCCGCGGTGCGCTGGTCCAGCACCCGCTCGCCGGCGGTGCGGGCGCACTCCTGAACGAACGCGGCGATGTTCCACTCGGCCGGCGTCTCGACGCGCCCGCCGAGCAGCTTTGCCTTCAGCCCGCCGAACGGAATCTTGTCGCGCAGCCCGCTCCCGGCGTACCGCAGGCGCGTGGTGATCCGCAAGTACGCGGCCATCAGCCCGCGGAACCGCGCATGCTCCTAGACACTGAAGTGGTGCTCCACTTCGGTCCGGTACGGCTCCAGGGTGCCGACCAGCACGTCGGCCTGCACGTCGGCCTCCTCGCCCAGCGTGCGGCCCCACGCGCTTTTGACCCGCTCGGACTCGGTGCTCAGATCCGGCGGGCGAACCAGCTCGGCGGCGCGGACCAGCCGGGCGAGCAGCTGGCCGACCCCGCGGGCCTTCACCGCCTCGATTTCCAGCCGCGTGATCCCCAGCTCGAGCCAGTTCCGCAGTGCACCGAACTGCTCCCCGTCGGGGAGGTCCGCGGGCCGCGGCGGGGCGCCGGCGCCCGGGCGGGCCGCGGCCGCGTCGAGCCACAGTTGCGCGGTCGTGCGGAACAGCAGCGGGTTCTGGAACCCTTCGGCCTTCAGGTCGGCGAGCAGGTCCTCGTCGGGCCGCACCCCGCCCTCGCCGGTCACGCACCGGTCCCACTTGTTCAGCACGAACGCGAACGCGCGTCGCCGCCGCTGCTCCTTGAACAGGTCCCAGCCCAGGCGGTCGTGGTACTTCTCCTGCGAGCCGACGTAGAGCACGACGTCGGCGACCGGCAGCAGCGCGACGAGCTTGTCGCGGTTGGTGAGGTCGTTGGAGTCGAGGTCGGGGGTGTCAACGACGACCTTCTGCTCCAAGCCCGGCCGGTCGTGCTGCACGAGCCGGCACACGCGCAGCGCCGGGTCGAGGCGCTCGGTTTTGACCGAGTGGTGGAAGTACACCACCGGGTCGCGGGTGGTGGGCCGGGCGAACGACGCCTGCGCGATGGGCCCGCCGGCGAGCGCGTTCAGCAGCGTGGACTTTCCCACCCCGGTGCCGCCCATCAGCATCACCACCAGCAGCGGCTTCTCCACGTCGAACGCGTCGGCCTGCCGCCTGAGGTCTTCGGCCAGGCCCTCCAGCTCGGCGCGCTGGAGCACTGGCAGCGGGAACCTGCGGCGGGTGTCGGCCCACGCGCGCAGCGGCCGTTCCAGCCCGCGCAGCAGCGGCGCAAGCGTGCGCAGCAGCGGGGGCGGCGGTTCGGCGGCGGTGGGCGGTGCGCCGGTCGGTTCTTCTGCGCTCATGCGGCCTTCGTGTTGGGGGGGCGAGCGGCCCCGCGGGTCGGACGCTAAACGGTGCGCCCGCTGCTTTCACGGGGTCGGGGGCTTGGTCGGCGCCTCTTCGGGCCGCGCCGTCTCGCCCACCTTCGCCCGCACGCGCTGCTCCATCGCGCGGACCGCCTGGGGCACGCGGCGCAGCACCTGTTGCAGCTTCTCGAACGAGGTGCCGCCGGTCGAGGGCCAGTCCGCGAGCCACGCCGCCAGCGGGTCTGAGAGCGAGCTCGCCACCAGCCGCTCGCGGTGCGAGCGGACCCGGCGCCGCGCGCCTTCGGCCACCCCGCGCGTCGCGAGTTCGGCGAACTGGTGCGACGCCGACACGCCCAGCGGGACCAGCACCAGGGGCCACCCCGGGGGCCAGGTGTAGTACCCCACGCCCGCGATGATGGTCAGGTCGAGGGCGAACTTGCCGCCGCGGAGCGTGTACAGGAGCGCCGCGTTCTGCTCCAGCCCGTCCACCAGTGCCTTGCCCGCCTGTTCGAGGTCATCGGACTCCTTCAGCTCGAAGGCCCGGAGGTCGGCGGCGAACCGGTCGCGCGCCTGCGGGGCCAGCTCCGCGTCGAACTGCACCGCGACGTGCCGCCACAGCGACTGCGGCTGCGCGCCGGCCCGGCGCAGCGACTCCGCCTGGAGCGCGTCGAGCCAGCCGCCGAGCGCGCCGGTCAGCACCGTCTGCTCGGGCAGGTTCAGCACGTCGGGCCGCGCGACGAGGCCGTACACGTAATCGCGCGTCCACCGGTACGGCGACCGCAGCGCCCACAACACGCCGCCCAGCACGCGGCCGGCGCCGGGCAGCTCGAGCAGGTCCGTGAGGCGGTCGCGGAAGCGGTCG
>JBJSXS010000978.1:0-4075 GCA_046086545.1 Gemmata sp. | reverse complement strand
CCGAGGAACGCGCACCCCGCTGAGACAACCGCAAACCCGAGTTGCCGACGCATGTCAGTTTCGCCTTGAGTGAAAACGGGCAGGGCCGGGCGGTTGCGCGCCGCGCGCCCTCCCCAACCGATTCCAATCTACCCTTTTGCGGGACCGGCGCGAGGACGCGCGGCCGTCAGAAGCAGCACCACCCGCGCGACGCGCCGGTACAAAATGAAAAAAGCCTGCAGCCTATTCAGGCTGCAGGCTCCGCGCGGTCGGTGCCGCCCGCGTTACTTGCTCAGATCGATCTCGAGATCGGAGATGTTGACCTCCCGCCCGCCCATCGGGTCGCCGTCGGAGATCCGATCCCAGCCACCCGCCCCGTGGTCAGCGGCCCAGCCGCCGTCGAGTTCCATCTCCCGCTGGCACTTTACGCACATCGTGCTGAAGGGCAGTGCGTTCAGTCGTGCGACTGGGATCTTGAGGACACACACCTCGCACTTACCGTAAGTGCCGGACTTCAAGCGGCGCAATGCGCGCTCGATCTGGGCCAACTCCTTCGCTTCGAGTTCGGCGAGAGTCGAGGAAATCTCCTCCCCGCTGGCATCGAACGCGGCGTCCGCAGCGTCGCCGGACGCGGACGAGTGCTTGACGTGCGCCAGTTCTTCGAGCTCGAGCCCTAACCGCTTGCGCAGTTCGGTGCGGCGGGCCAGCAGGCTCTTATGTAATTGCAGGAGCGCGTCTTGTCGTGCCATTTAGATTACCTCCCGTATGCACAACCTCCGAGCGGCAAAACCGTTGGAGCATATTGGGTGTTGGTCAGATTCAGACAGGAGAGGAGAAATCGTCCTGATCGAGTTCTATTTCTCCGGCCTGTGATCAAGTATAGGCGGCGTGCTGGAACATCTTTCACCCAATCGCCCCGAAAAGGGTGAGTTGGGCGGCTAAAGGTGCACGGAGTGTGCCAAGAGCGATCGCAATTCACCGCCGCTTGAAATATGATCGTCGGTAATCGTAAACAGTTTCAGAATTTCGGGCAGATGAGACTGAACTTCTCGCGGTTCAGGTGGAGATGTGCGAGTGCTGTTGTGCAGTTCACCCGGATGATCCCAAAGTGACACGCACGTGACAAATGCCCAGGTGTCCTTCTCAATTCGGCGTTCGACAGCGGGATCGCTTGAGTGTGGTCGTAAGTTTAGGGGCAAGTCGCGCGGCGAGCGAGACTGTGGCTCACTCGCCGCGACTTGATTCGTTTTCAGGACTGGAGGTTATGGAGCATATCGCGGAGCGGGACCAGCCGCCGACCGCGGGAGTCCTCGATCTTCAGCGCCTTGAGGAACCGGCGCCGGAGTTCGCTCTGAAGGTCTTCCACTGCGCTCGAGGAGCGGCTGGATAAGGGGATTGCACCGCCAGCGCGACGGTCGTGGCCTCCGGCCCGACCGAGCTTGCCAACCACCTGGCGAAGAATCTCACCGGCCCGCGCGTTCTCGATGCTGGCGCGGACGGAGAGAATCAGGTTGTCGTCGTACACTCCGCCGCACACCGCGTAGTCCACCTCGTCGAACCGGATCATGAAATCGACCACCTCCGCGGCCTGCTCGGGCAGCGGGAGCGGGTTTACCCAGCTCAGGAGCAACCGGTCGTAAACGAACGAGCTTTGCATCGCCTGGAGCGTACACTCGAAGTAGCTGTGCGGCAGTTTGGCGTTGCGGATCTGCGAGATGACGTCCTTGTCCGCGATGGGGTACAGCGTGATGAGCGCCGAATCGTCGGCGAGGCTGGCCTCACGCGGGTAGCCCGTAACTTCCGTCTCGATCCCGTAGAGCAGGGCGGTGGCCACCTTTTCGGGGATCTGTGTGCCCTGCTCGAGCAGGTACTTGGTGACCAGTGTGCAGGTCGCGCCGTGTGTGGAGCGGATGTCGGTGAACGCGACCCCTTCAAGGTCGCCGGGCGTGTCGTGGTGGTCGATGACAGCGTAAAGCGGCACGGTTTCGCGGAACGTGTGTCGCCCAGTGCGGGGCTGGCTGTCAACCATTACCACCGCGTCGTTGGCGCGCCACTTCACCTCTTCGATGGGGGTCAGGTCGAGGTGGAGTACGTCCACCATCGCCTGATTCTCCGCGCGGCTGATGAGCCCATCGCGAGTGATGAGGGTCGTTTTGCCGAGTCGAGTTTCGACGAGGTGGGCGAGGCCCAACATGCTGCCGAGGCTGTCGGGGTCCGGTTGCACGTGGGAGACGAATACGACACGCTCAAAGGGGGCGAGACCCAGCAAGAACCGATCCGACCTGCGTAACCCCGTGGAAGGCGATTTCGGGTTGGGGTTACTGTCAGGTTCGGCGCCGCGACGCGCCATGTGTTTCGTCCTCATGAACACTCGGCTCCTTACCTTCCGGTTGGTCAGGGCCGGGATTGCGGGCGGTGCCCGTCCTGGGCAGCTATAGTTTTAGCTTGTCGCAGGTACCTTGCCAAGCACGGATGCCGTCTCTCGTTTCCAGACGAACTCAAAAGGTTATGGGCAATGCCCTTATGCGAGCCGATTGCGGCGAGAAGCAGTGAAAGTGCGTGATCAAAAACAGACACCCGCAGGCAAAAGCCTGCGGGTGAATGACCCTATCGGGATTTGAACCCGAGTTTTGGCCTTGAGAGGGCCACGTCCTAGGCCACTAGACGATAGGGCCGGAGTCAATGATTTATGTAAGCCTAGTGGGAGAAGAGTCAAGACCCGTCACACGCAAGAGCGGTTGTCTCTGATCCGACCTGATTGGTCTGCGTTGCTCCTGCCGCGTCCGGCGACTCGGTCGGTGTCACTTCGTTCCCGTTTGTGGTCCGGACTGGTAAAGTACGGTAAGTGTTCGAGACGGAATGTGGCGAGGGCGGCCGATGGGCATCCAGGACCGGGACTATTACCGCGAGGGGCCGGGTTTCCTGAACCGGGTCGGCCAGCAGGGCGCGACGGTCTGGATCATCGTCGTGACCGTCGGGGTGTTCTTCGGGCAGATGCTGTCGATGCCCGTGAACGGGCAGGCCAGTCCGCTGGTCGCGCAAGGCGCGTTCGACGCGCGCAAGATCCTCGACGGCGAGGTGTGGCGGTTGCTCACGGCGGCCTTCTTGCACACGACGCTCTGGCACCTGTTCTTCAACATGCTGGTGCTGTACTGGGCCGGGACGAAGGTCGAAGAGGTCCGCGGGTCACGCGAGTTCCTGCTCTTCTACATCTTGTCCGCGGTCGGCGCACACCTGTTCTATCTGGTCGCTCAGGTGCTTAATGTCGCCCCGGGCGGACTTGCTATCGGCGCTAGCGGTGCGGTCACCGCCACACTGATTCTGTTCGCGTTCCACTTCCCGCGTGCGCAAGTGCGGTTGTACTTCTTCATCCCGATGCCCGTGTGGTTGCTCGCCGTTCTATACGTCGGTTTCGATGCCCTTGGTGCTATGGGTGATGCGGGCGACCCGCGGGGCGGGCGTATCGCACACTTCGCGCACCTCGGGGGGGCCGCGTGCGGTCTGATCTACTTCCAGTCCGGGGTGCGCCTCACGCGAGTCTTCGACCGCGCCGGCCGGACCCACGTGAGGCCCAAATTGCGTGTTGTGCCGGCTCCAGACGAAGATCAGGACCAGGCGCCCGTTGCCGCGGCGGTCGCGACTGCCCACTTGCCGCTTGCCTCTGCGCCGAGCGACGAGCAACTTGAGGCGAAACTGGACGCGGTACTGGAAAAGGTGTCCGAGCACGGACCGAACAGCTTGACGCCCGAGGAACGCGAAATCTTCTACAAGGCAGGGGAACTTTACAAGAAGCGCCGCCAGTAACGGAGACTATCATGCCGCTTTACGAGTACGCGTGCCGCAAGTGCGAGCACACCTTCGAGACCCTTGTAACGCAGAAAACTGCGGACACTGTGCGTTGTCCGGAGTGCGACGCCACGGACCTGGAGAAACTAATCGCACTGCCCGCGGCCGGTCGGGTCGTGGACGGCCCGAGCGCCACCAACTGTCGTGGCGACGGCCCCCCGTGCGGCGCCCCGTGGTGCGGGCGTAAAAGCTCCTGACCGGTCCCGTGGGTGCCGGAAATGTGACCGCGCGGGCGACTTGTCATATCGCC
>JBJSXS010000977.1:0-5854 GCA_046086545.1 Gemmata sp. | reverse complement strand
CTGATCTTGCGCAATTCGATCAGCACCTCATGAAAGTTGTCGGGCCGGTCGGTCTTCTTCTTCGCCAGCAATCGGAGTACGAACACCGAGAAATCTTCGGTCAGGTCTTCGTTGTAGACCGTTAGTGGAGACGGCTTATCGCTTATGTGTCGGCCCAATAGATCGCTCACAGTGGTCCCGCGAAACGGCGGCCGTCCCGTCGTCAACTCGTAGAGAGTGCAGCCGTAGCTGTAAATATCGGCGCGGCCGTCGAGTATTTCATCTCGTATCTGCTCGGGGCTCATGAAACTTGGCGTTCCTTGAGGTTTCCTCCTGCGGTGAAACCACTTGCCAATTCCGGTTGGCGTTTTCTTCGTGATTGCGAAGTCGATCAGTTTCGTTTCGCCAGCCGAGTTAACCAGAATATTATCCGGCTTCACGTCACGGTGCACGTACCCCGACGCATTCATGTACGCAAGGCCCGTCCCGGCACCTTTGAAAATCTTCCGCGCGTTTTCTTTGACGAACGCGAGGTCCTTCTTTTTCAATCGGTCACGGAGGCTGCCGGCCGGGAAGAACTCCATGATGAAGTGCGGCACTTCGGCCGACTTGTTCACTTTGACGATCCGGATCACGTTCGGGTGCGACATCTGCACCCCGACCTCGGCCTCGTTGAAAAGTGTTTTCCGCTCATCCGAGTTATCGGCCGCCTCGGGCAGCAGTATCTTCATCGCGAAATGGCGATTACTTTGGACTTCGACCACCTCGAACACCTGAGTGTACCGGGCGGTGTTGATCAGCGAGCGGATCCGGTACCCGGCGATCACCGAGTTGATTTCGGGCATGGCTGTTCCTTACCAGTACTCTTCGAAGTGGACGTTGCCCTTGAACTTGGTCGCCGCGACGTCTGCTTTCAGCCCGCGACGGTCCAGCACTTCGATGACCCCCAGCGGTTGCGGGAACGTGATGACTTCGGTGGCGTGGTCGCGGTGCGGAACACCGATCATTTTCGGGTTGCCGCACAAATAAACGTGCGTGTTTTCCGGGTCGAGCTGCGCGCCCAGGTGTTCTTCCAGTTCGCCACTCTGGATGACTTCTTGGATGTAGACCTTACGCGTGGCGCCCGGCTCGCGTGTCGTGAGCGGCAGGTACTTGTAGTTGGGGAACTGCTCCATCAGCCGCTTGTGAGTGTCGTAGTACCCGAGGTCACGCGCGTACCGCACGCAGCACGCGTTCAGGATGCGCCCGGTGTGGCCCCGGCTCAGCAGTTCCCAGGTCATGTAGTTGTGCGGCGCTTCGCCGGTGCCGGTGCCGAGGAACACCACACTGTCTCCGGGTTTGACCGGATCGAGTGTGTAGTGCCCGGTGATGCGCTCGCCCAGCTGGATTCGGTCGCCCTCCCGCAGGGCGAACAGCCGCGGGGTCAGCGCGGGAACACGGCCGTCCGCGTTTTCGCGAACGAGAACGATGTAGAATTCCAGCCAGTCGGTTTCCTCGACCCTCATGAGGCGGCCAGGGCTCGACAAGATCGAGGAACTGATGGAGTACGCGCGGCGAACCACTTTGGTCAGGTCGGCGGCAGAGAGGGTTTCCTCCTGACAGCCTTCTGTACGGCGCTCCCAGTAACCGAGGCCGAGGGTACAGTACTGGCCGGGGTGGTGCGGCGATCGGGCGAAATCCGGACGCACCCGCATAACCATGAGGTCCGGGTTCAACAGTTGCTGATACGCGACCGTGGCGTTGTACCGGCGCAGGCGGAGTTCGTGTACTTCCTCAGCAGTCATGTCAGGGCAGGTCCGAAAGTGCTGGCGCGGTAAACAACTGGCACCCTCAAGGGGCCATCCCTAAAGTGTGCGTTGAGCCGACTCCACTGTTATAGGACGCGCGTCGAGTCACGGCTCAGCCGAGTTTGCCCGCAGCCGCCTTCAGTTGCGTGACGCACTTCTTGACGTCAGCTGCGGGGTCGCCCGGGTTCGCCTCGTACTCGATGGCAATGTGCCCGGCGAAGTTGACCGCCTTGAGCTGCTTCAAAACAGCGGTAACGTCCAGCACGCCAGCCGGGTCGCCGAAGGGCACGTCGGTCTTTTTCTTGTTGTCGTGATCCTTGAGGTGCAGTGCGAAGTTGCGGTCGCCCATGATCTTGATCTGCTCGACCACGTCGAGCTTCTCGCCGAGTTGCTCCATCCGAATCAGGTGCCCGGTGTCGAGACACGTCCCGATGAGCTTGTGATGATCCTTCACGGCCTTGAGGATGATCTGGGCGGACCACCACTGGTGGCGCCCCTTCCCGGCTGGCCCGTGCGGGTGAATGGCGATCGCGATCTTGTACTCTTCGCACAACTTGTCCAGGCTGTCGAACGCGTCCGGCGTCGGGTCAGCGCTGAGGTACTTCACACCGAGGGCCTTGCCGAACTCGAAAAACCTCTTGTTTGCGTCGTGGTCCTTGGTAAACCGCTGAACACCGAACCCCAGGGGGGCCACTTCGTACTCCTTGCACAGCGCGACGAGAGCCTTCAGCTTTTCCGGGGCGCTGTCCGGCGGGATGTGCTTGGAGTAGAACTCGGCACTCTTCAGGCCGAGTTCTTTGGTCTTCTTCAGCATCTGTTCGAGGTCGAAATTTCGGAACGTGTAACTCTGAACACCAACGGCGAAGCCAGCGAAATCATCGGCCGCAGGAGCGCAGTGTGGGGTCAGGAACCCTGCCCCGCTCGCGAGTGTTGCAGCGAGGAAAGTTCGGCGGTCGAGCTTGGCGGACTGCATGGTGATGTCCTCGTAAACGAATTCGTTTCCGAGTGAATTGTGACCGATGCCGAAAGGAATTGCCAAAAGAAACTGACGCAGTCGTGGTGCCCAGTTTTGTTGCTGGAGATGTGGGGGTCTAGCTGTTCACACAAGGCTTGTTGTCAGTCAATGTCGCATGTCTGTACACGACGCACTCCTGATCGTTTTCCACCAGAAGACGACGAGGTTGCGGGAAGGGAAAAGCGTCACCCCGCAATGCGAATCACGATTATGGCCGGGATCGCGGTCGGCTTGCGCTCGCCGCGTTTGCTTAGATAGGTCTTCACTTCAGCCGAGGGATTCGTGCGGGTAATGGGGCCCGGGGCCGTCTGCCAGGTGAGCAGTACGGCGCACTTGTCGCCCTTGTTAACCGACTTCACAACTGTGTCGATCGTTCCCGCACTCACACCCTTTGGATCGGACAGCTGCGGTGCTCCGCCCGAACCAAACGGGCGCTTGAAGAGGCCAACATCGACCCCCAAGAGCGCCTTCAATTCGAGCTCATCGGAGCGGACGACCGGAGTGGCGTGAAGTGAGTCGCACACTTTGGGGGAAAACTTCGTGTCCTCGACTGACAACTTCGCGAAGAGGGTTGCCAACTCCGTGGGTGAAAGGCTCTCTGTGTAAACTGCAAAAGCGTGAAGCTGTTTTTTCTTCAGCTTGTCGAGTGTTGCGGCGTCAGCCATGACGGGAAGCCCAGTTGCTTTGGCTGCGTGCTGGAACACCTCCCATCCGCGGCCGGTGTCGCGAACAAAAAGATCGAACTTGAACGCCGACTGGTCACGAGTGAGTTCGTCAGTCAACTCTTGCCGCAAGTCCTCGCGGCCCAGGTCCGCGACCGGGCGCAAGAAAGGCAACCTGGCATCGACACGGTCGACCGGGGGGAGTTTGGGGAGGAGCGGAAACCCGATCAGATCGGCGGACGCGACGCTTCGCGGTTCGGGAGCGATGGCAAAGGCACTCTTGTCTGGCACAACGTCGCGCGGTTTCGGCAAAACTGGCGGCGGAACCGGCGAGACGTTGTTTCGTACGACCGATACGGGGTCGGGAGTTGGCGTTGCGGGAGCCGCCCCGACCGCCCCGCCCTCTTGCGGCCCGGGCAGGACATTAGTCCAATTCGTCTTGGCAATGTCTTTTACGCCTGTGCCGCGCGTCAGGTACAGGAACGATGCGGTCGCCAGGCAGAGGAAGACGCTTGCCGCAAGTGCAAACGGCGCCATGGCCGAGAGCCCACGACGGCTAGGCGCGTGCGGGCGGTGCACAGGCTTCGGGTCCGCGTTCGGTTTGCGTGGCGGTGTTGCGCCGGCGAGTTTAGTTAGAATCCGGGTCTGGAGGTCCGCAGGCGGGGCAACGCGAGAGAGCGAGCGAACGCGCTTGCTGTCGGCCTGCAACTTTTCGTACAGCTGGCGCGCTTGCGCGGACGTGGCGAGTAATAGGCGGAACGCACGTTCCTCCGTGCCAGAGAGCTCCCCGTCCACGGCGGCGGCGATCAGTTCTCGTTGGTCGGCAGTCATAATCATCCGCATGCGATTGAACGCACGCCATTAGGCTCTCGCTACACGCGGTCGTCCGCAACCGTGCGATTCATCGATTCGGAAACGCCAGGAACCCCTCCCTGACCGCCCGCGCCCCGTTCGGTAGGGGCCGTCAACAAATCGCGGAGGTCCAAACGGGCACGGTGCAGACGACTTCGAACCGTACCAATCGGCACCCCGAGTATTTCCGCGATCTGCTCGTACTTCATCCCCTCGAGGTCTTTAAGTACCAACACATCACGGTGTTCGGCAGACAGCTTCGCGATAGCCTCATGCAGGTGGCGCTCATCCTCGTTCCGTTCCAGCGCCGAATTTGGTTTCACGTAATCCGACGGGTCGTCTGGGTCGAGTCCCGTCTCGCGGGTGTGGCTCTCCAGGCTAACAACCGGCCGCTTCTTCCGCTTAAGGCTGATCGCGGTATTGAACGCGATCCGGTAAAGCCACGTGAAGAACTCAGCGTCTCCCTTAAAAGTGTGCAGCGCCTGATAAGCGTTCAGGAACGTGTCTTGAACGACGTCGGCGGCGTCCTCAGGGCTGTGAACCAGACGCAAAGCGGAGTTATAAAGCCTTGCCTGGTATCGGGATACCAACTCGCCGAAGGCGTCCCGTCGGCCACCCAGACAGTCCGCGATGAGCCGGCGATCATCGTCGTTCACGACTCACACACAAGAATGGACGTTGCGCCCGGGGCCGAAGTTCCCTGATCCGGCCGAAAAGGTGCAGGAACCTGATGCCGCGAAAGCATACCACGCCGACAGTTTAGGGAGACTGGAATCGAAACTGCGTTCATTCCTACCCCGGTCGCGGTTTGATTGTTGTGGAACTTCGAAGCCCTGCGGTGAACTTTTCCGGACACCCTTACGCGCGTATACCAACCATCTGTACCCTTCTTCGACTCGTCCGGACGACCGCTCTCGTCAGAACTCAGGAGGAGTGGACCGCATGACGGACACCAAGAGCATTGTCGTCCGGGGGGCGCGTGAGCACAACCTGCGTGGGGTTAATCTCGAACTACCGCGTAACAAACTCATCGTCTTTACCGGGGTCAGTGGTTCGGGCAAATCGTCGCTCGCGTTCGACACGATCTACGCGGAGGGCCAGCGCCGGTACGTCGAATCCCTCTCCAGCTACGCCCGCCAGTTCCTGGGCCAACTCCCGAAGCCCGATGTGGACTACATCGGCGGACTGTCGCCGTCTGTCAGCATCCAGCAGAAGACCGCCGGCCGGAACCCTCGCAGTACGGTAGGCACGATCACCGAAGTGAGCGACTTCCTTCGCGTCTTGTACGCGCGTCTGGGGCAAGGGCACTGCCCGCAGTGCGACCGGCCCATCACCGCACAGACGCGCGAGCAGATCATCGGGCGCATCCTGGCCTTGCCCGAGGGCACAAGGTTCCAACTCCTTGCCCCGGTTGTTCGCGGGCAGAAAGGGGAGTTCCGCGACTTCTTCACTGACATGATCAAGCGCGGCTACGTGCGTGCCCGCGTGGACGGACAACTGGTCAAACTCACCGACGAACTGAAGCTCGATAAACGTATCAAGCACACCATCGAAATCGT
>JBJSXS010000976.1:0-6188 GCA_046086545.1 Gemmata sp. | reverse complement strand
TGCGCGCCGCGGAGGCGCTGACGCCCCCGCTCGCCATGACGAGGCGGTTACTTCTTGTCTTCCTTCTTGATCGTCCACAGATAGATCTTGTGCGTGCGGTCCGCCTCGACCTCTTGCTTCTTGTCCTCCTTCCAGTCGCCCATATCGAAGTCGTGCGACACGATCCGCGCGCCCGGCTTCAGCCCCTTTTTCAGCACCGGCATGAGTCGCAGGTTCACCTCGGGGTACAGGTACAGCGTGACCACGTCCACGTCCTTGAAGTCGTCCGGCGTCATCTTCAGTACGTCGCCCTGTTTGAACGTCAGTTGCTTGGTCTGCGCGTCCGTCAGCTTTTCGGTTTTGATGCGCTTCTCGCAGTCCTTCAGGCGCTCGGGGTTGTAGTCGATGCCGAGCCCACGCTTGGCCTTGAAGTCCTTCACCGCGGTGATGACGATGCGGCCGTCCCCGCACCCCAGGTCGTACACGGTGTCGCCCTCCTTCACGGCAGCGAGCTTGAGCATCGCGCTGACCACCTTCTCGTGGGTCGGCACGTACACGACCTCGATCTCGGGCTTTTCTTCCTTCTTCTTGTCCTGCGCCCCGACCGGCGCGAGTCCCGCAAGGCCGGCCAGCGCGCCGGCGGCCGCAATCAGGAAGAGCGTCCGCATGGTGTATTCCCCCCTAGTTGATAGTGACCCGGAGCGCGATTATGCGCGCCGCACCGGTCGTGCGAAAGGGGCAAGGCACCCGATTTGTGCCGCAACCGATAGCCGTTGCCGAAACGGAACCCGAGGAGCGAACCGAGCATGAGCGAGACGTGGCAGTCCCGGAACGGCTCCATTGTGCGGATGCCGAGTTGCACGAACACGCTCATCAGGTTCCTACGTAAGCACAGCGAAGCGAGCAACATCAGCCAGCCAAGGCCCCACATTGAAGCTGTCGGCCCAGATCAGCACGCCCCGCAGGACGCCATGAAGGCGCGAACGCGGCGAACGGGCGGCCCGACGAACTGCCGCACCACGGTCCCAAATGGGTCGCACGGCGCGGGCGCCAGCCCGGTGCCGATCAGCGCGAAGGCGGTCCAGATCCAGAACACATCGAGCAGCGCAAGCAGCGCGCAAAACATCTTGAACCCGTAGAGGGCGATGGCCCATTCCGCGACCGTGAACCCGGCCACGAACCGCCGCGTGCAGGTGAACAGGTGACCCTTGCTCGCGACCCCGTTCAGGACGAAGTACGCGAGCGTCGCCACGAGCGCCAGCCCGAACATGCGGAACGCCCAGCCGATCTTTGAGAAGAACCCGAGCACCACCGCCGCCAGCGCGATGCCCCCCAAAAACCCCGAGACGAGGTGCCGGCGCGGGCCCGCGAACCCGCAGGTGTTGAACTGATCGACGTGCCCTTCGAGCCGCGCAATCTGCTCCTCCTTCGGCGGGAACGCGCCGGCCCGGTACACCCCGAGCCACGCCTCCAGCGTGCGGATCACCTCGCCCGTGTCCTGGTACCGGTCGCCCGCGCCCTTCGCCATCAGCCGCCGGATGGCCGTCGAAATTTACCTGGGCACCCGGCCACAATCTGGTCGGGCGGGACCACTTCGTCATAGGCGAGTTTCGACATCAACCCGACGGCGGTCGTGGCGTCGTACGGCGGGCGCCGGGTGACCAGCACGTACAGGGTGTAGCCGAGCGAGTAAATGTCGGCGCGGTGATCGACGGGCGGCGTCTGGCACTGCTCGGGGGACATGCACGCCGGCGTGCCCAGCGCGATCCGGTCCGCGGTAACGTGCGGGGGGCAGCGAGTACAGCCCCTGCGCGAGTAAGTCGGCGTGTCGTCGGCGCTCGACTGGGTCGGTGTCTACAACAGGCCAGGTCCGCAACCTTCACCAGCCTCTGGTCGTCCGGCAACAGGTTATCGGGATTCACGTCGCAGGGATCATCCCGCCGTCGAGTTTTTCATACGCCCTGATGACCTTCGAAAGGGACTTGCCGCGCACGTACTCCAAGCTGAAGAAGCGCGCCGTCAGCCTCGCCGATGTCGTGAATCTGAGCGATGTTCGGGTGCGAGAGTTGGGCCTCGGCAAACGCCTCGCGGGTGAACCGCGCGACGAACACCGGGTCCGCCACCCGCCGCTTGCACATCACCTTGAGCGCCACCAGGCAGCCGAGCGAGAGTCGAGTCGCGAGGTAGACGGTGCCCATCCCGCCTCGCCCGAGTTCGCCCTCGATAGCGTACCCATGGCAGCAGCCTTCGGCGCGAGAACGGGTTCGCTATCGTCCGGTTTGCCACAGCGGGCGGGCGCCGAAGCGTTGACGCCGGTTCGGGAGTTGGCGAATGCGCCCGACCCGGTGGCAGTTCCGGACGCGAGAGCGAGAGCGCATACAGGCGTGGCCGTGTCCGGCGGGACCGTGTCCCAGGCCAGTTCGCGCGCCACGCACCCCTCCCCTGCCTGCTCCGGCACTCACAGCAGGAACACTTCACCGCAGGCCGGGCACTGCGCGCGGTAGCGCCCCGGCCTTTCCGACTTCAGACTCAAGTTGTGCGGACATTACGGGCAAGCAATGTCCACACGGGCACCTTTGAGGCGGGTCGGGAGGCGGAGCGCGACCACAGGGTGCGGGCGCCCGCTGCCCGGTCACCGCGTGAAGGGAAGGCCACAATAAGAAGTCGCGACGGCCCGAATCAGGCCAACTGCGGCGGCGGCACGAACGGGTTCGCGCCTCCGTAAAATGCGCCGCGCAGGCCCCGCAGGAACAGCGGTTTTAAGGCCACAAATAATGTCAACCACAGTGTTTACACCGGACGCGCCGGCATCCCAACCGCCTGTCGCACGAGTTGCACAGTAATCTTAGCCGCCGCGCGGGCCTTCTTCGCACCGGCGGTGAGCACCTCTTCGACGTACCCGGGGTCGCGCGCCAATAGTTTCCGTCGCTCGCGCGCCGCCGCGAAGTAAGCGTCGATCTTGGCCAGTAGTTGCCCCTTCGCGTCGCCGTACCCGAACGGGCGCCCGCCGCGCGCGTCCGCGCCCTTCATCGGGTTGCGGTACAGGTCGGCCATTTCCGCTTGCTCGGCTTGCGTCGCGAAGAGTCTGTACAGCGCGAACGCGTTGCACTTCTCGAGGTTCTTCGGCTCCTCGACCGGTGTGGAGTCGGTTACCACGCCCATGACCGCGTTCTTGAGCGCCTTACCCTCGGCGAAGATCTCGATGGTGTTGCCGTATGACTTACTCATCTTCTGGCCGTCGGTGCCGGGCACGACCGCGGCCTCGTTGTACACGCCGTCCGGCACCGGGAAGGTCTCGCCGTACGCGCGGTTGAACGCGCCGGCGATATCACGTGTAATTTCGAGGTGCTGCGTCTGGTCCTTCCCGACCGGCACGAGGTGCGAACGGTAAATGAGAATGTCCGCGGCCATCAGCAGCGGGTACGTGAACAGCCCGGCGCTCGGGCTGATGCCGCGGGCGACTTTGTCCTTGTACGAGTGTGCCAGTTCCAGCGTGCTGACGTTGGTGACCGTCGAGAACATCCACGCGAGCTCGCAAACCTCCGGCACGTCGGACTGCCGGAAGAAGCTCGCCTTCGCCGGATCGAGGCCGAGCGCGAGGTAGTCGAGGGCCACGTCCCGCACGTTGTCCGCGAGGATCTCGCGCGCCGGCCGGGCGGCGAGCGCCTTGTTCTTCGCGGCGACGCCGGCTTCCTTTTCCTCGGCCTCCTTCAACGAGGTCAGCGCGTGATAGTCCGCGATGAAGTAGAAGCACTCGCCCGAGTTCTGGCGCTCGATGTGTTGCTTGATCGCACCGAAGTAGTTGCCCAGGTGCAGCTTACCGGACGGCTGCACTCCACTGAGGATTCGCGGCCGGTTCCCGGGGCACTCGCGCGTAACGGTCGTGGACATCGCTTCTCACCTGAGCCGTTGGGCTTTTCTTCTCCGCACGGACACGGTTACATTACGGCCTGTTCAACCCCGGAGCCACGGATCACGGCATGGACGGCCCTACCCTCAGTGAAGCGCACGCGCCGGGCGCCCCTGGCACGACGCCGAACCCGCGGCGCGACGAGTTGTTGCTGGAAGCGCTCAAGGTCGCGCTGCACGGAGCCGGCGAGCACCGTCTGTTCCAGTCGGGCAAGCTGCCGGGGCTGTTCCCGTCCCGCACCGGGTCATCCTCCGAGGCGGCCCTCCTGGCGCTGCGCGACGGGCTGCTCGAAACGGTCCGCACCGAGGCCAAGGGGAAGCAGATCATCGAGTGGGTGTGTGCGACCCCAAAAGCCGTGGCGTTCGTTCACGAGCACGATTCGGCACGCTCGATCCTGCGCGAACTCAGGGACGTGCTGCGGACGACGCACGCCGCCGTGCCGGAGTTCATGGCGGAAGCCCGCGCCGAACTCGCTCGACTCGCGGCCAACTTCGAGGAGAAGGGTGCGGCCATGCTGTCGCGCCTCGACGACCTCGCGAAACGGTGCGAGGCGGCCCTCCGCCGCGCCGAGGCCCGCGTGCCACAAGTCGGCGCGCAAGTGGCCCACGTCGTGCCGTGGGCGACGGCCGCCCTCGAGTACCTCGACCGGCGGAGCGAAACCGGGGCGCGCGGGCCGTGCCCGCTGCCGGAGCTGTTTCACGCCCTGCGGACGTCCTTGCCGGGCCTCACGCTGCCGGGCTTCCACGAGGGTCTGGGGCGCCTCCACGATGTGCGTGCGGTGCGGCTCGCGCCCGCCGCCGAGATGACCGAACCCGAGTACGCGGTTGTCGTGGATGGTAAATTGGCCTACGCGGTGACCCGCAGCCTTTAGCTCGCGCTCGCCCCGCCGGGGCGCGACCTCAACCGAACGGCCAGGCGCCCCCCAGCACCGACTTCTGCGCGGCGGTGATCGCGCGGATGCCGGTTTCGCCCAAGGTCACGAGGGTATCGAGTTGCGGGCGCGAAAAGGTCGCCTCCTCGCCCCCGGCCTGCACTTCGATTATCTTCCCGCTGCCGGTCATCACGAGGTTCAGGTCCACGTCCGCGTCGCGGTCCTCGACGTACTCCAGGTCCAGGCGCGCCTCGTCGTCGATCAACCCGACACTCACCGCGGCGACGCTGTCGGTCAGAATCTCGCTCACCGGACCGGTGAGCTGTCCCGTGAGCGAGTTCACCGCGTCAACGGCGGCGACGAGCGCCCCGGTGATGCTGGCGCACCGCGTGCCGCCGTCGGCTTCGAGCACGTCGCAGTCGACCCACAGCGTGCGCTCGCCGAGCCGGTCGAGGTCGACCACGGCGCGCAGCGAGCGGCCGATCAGGCGCTGGATCTCGACCGTGCGGCCGTCGAGCTTGCCGCGCGTCGCGTCGCGGGCCTTGCGCTGGCCCGTGGAGGCCGGGAGCATCCCGTACTCGGCGGTCAGCCAGCCGCGGCCCTGGCCGCGCAGCCACGGCGGCACGCCCTCCTCGCAGATCGCGGTGCAGAGGACGCGCGTGGCGCCGACCTCGATCAGGGCGGACGGGGCGCAGGCGAGGAAGCCCGGGGTGATGCGCACGGGCCGGAGCTCGTCCGGGCGGCGGCCGTCGGGGCGGCTCACGCCCCCTCCCCGCCCTTGGGCGCCGGCGGCGGGGGCACGGGCAGCCCGAGGTCGCGCCACTGCTCGGGGCTGGCCGGCGAGGGCGCGTCCGTGAGCGGGTCGAACCCGCCCGCGATCTTCGGGAAGGCGATCACGTCGCGGATCGAGTCCGTGCCGACGAGCAGCATCACGGTGCGGTCGATGCCGGGCGCGATGCCCCCGTGCGGAGGCGCCCCGTAGCGGAGCGCGCGCAGGAGGAAGCCGAAGCGCTCCTCGGCCTCCTCGGCCGAGAACCCGACCGTGCGGAAGACGCGCTCCTGCAGGTCGGGGCGGTTGATCCTGATCGAGCCCGACGCGATCTCGGAGCCGTTGATGACGAGGTCGTAGGCCTCCGACAGGACGGAGCCCGGGTCGGTCTCGATGCGGTCCTCGTCCTCGCGCCGCGGCGCCGTGAACATGTGGTGCTCCGCGACCCAGCGGCCCGCGTCGGCGTCCCAGCCGAACAGCGGGAAGTCGACGACGTAGAGGAAGGACCAGGCGTCGGGGTCGGCGAGCGCGAAGCGCTCCGCGAGGTGCGGGCGCAGGGCGCCGAGGACGCGCTGCACGATGGCGACCTCGTCCGCGGCGAGGAAGACGGCGTCGCCCTCCCCCGCGCCCGTGGCGGCGACGATCGCGGCGATCTCCGC
>JBJSXS010000975.1:0-2443 GCA_046086545.1 Gemmata sp. | reverse complement strand
GGGTGTGTGCGCCCGGTCACGGCGATTCCACGGTGATCGCCATAACGATGGGGGCCGTGCGGTCCGGGCCCTTCACCAGTTCGATGGTCTTCAGCGTCGCGTCCGGGCGCTTCGGGCTCACGCTCAGGTAGCGAACCTGCTGCGACCGCAGCGCGAACGCGAACTTCGAGCCGGGCACGTCCACCCGCCGGATGTAGTCCGCGAAGTGGACGCCGTTCTTCAGCTCGTGGTCCTCGGTCTTCCCGTCTTCATACGTCAGGCGGACCACCATCGACACGGTGCCGTTCGGCGCCGGTTGCACCGCGGACCAGCCGCCGACGCCGCTGAGCATGTGGACCGCCTTCGCCCGCCCGCTGAACGGGATGCTCACGCTCTTCGGCATCTTCGGCGGCACGTTCCCCTGCGGCCCGTTCAGCATCACGACGTTCTTCACGGTGTCCTTCTGCGGGTCCACCAGGGTGAACGGGATGCCGTCGAACACCTTCGGCTTCCAGTCGGGGAAGATCAGCCGCTCGGCGGTGCCGCCGGCGTCGAAGAACATGTCCTTGGTGCTGACGACGGTCGCGACCCGGCCCAGGTCCAGCGGCACGAACTTGCCCTTCTGGGACAGGAACTCCAGCAGGTCGGTCAGCTCTTCGGGCTTCATCACCTTCTCGAAGCCCTCGGGCATGAGCGACTTGTCCGTCTCCCTGATGCTCACGATGTCGGCCTTCGCCAACTGGTGCCGCTTGGCCTCGGCGTCGATGATCTCGGTCGTGGTACCGGTTTGCGCGCCCAGGATGCCGAGGATGGTGCGGTCGTCCGCGGTCACCGCGCGGTACAGCTTGAAGTTCCCCTCCACGCTGCGCGACGGATCGAGGATCGCGATCGCGAGTTCCTCCTTCGGGTGAACGCCGAACCCGGTCAGGTCCGGCCCGATGGCGGTCCCCTCGCTGCCGTGCTTGTGGCACTTCGCGCAGTGCGCCACGAACATCTTCTTGCCGTTATCGACGCTGCCCTTCTTCGACAGCGCGTCCCGCAGCTCCTCGATCACCTCCTGGCGGTCGGGGCTGGGCAGCCCGCCGCCGAGCGCGAGGATCCTCTTGGCCCGGTCGGACAGCGCCCGGTCCGGGTGCGACGCGAGCGCCTGCCGCTGGTCGAGCGCGAGCATGTCAAACCGCAGCGTGCCCGCCTCGACCGCGTCGAGGAACGCCTTGGTCGAATCGGGCCTGGCCAGCACGAGCTGCAGCGCGACCGGGCGCACGGCCGGGGGCAGGTCCCTCAGTTTCGCAACGACCGCGGCGCTGACGCCCTTCGCCCTGGATTGCGCCAGCGCCTCGAAGATTCCGGCCGCGAGGGCGGGCGACGCATCGGGCGCCACCGCCGCCAGCAGCTTGCTCGCGGCGGCTTCGTCCTCGGTCCGGAACTCCACGATCTGCTGGGCCGCGGCGACGCGGTCCGCGTCCTTCGCCCTCGTGTCGGCCAGCGTGGCGAAGGCGGCGTCGGTGAGCTTCGCCAGTTGGGCCTCGATGCCCTGCACGCCCCACCCGGCCGCGAGCTTGAGCAGCTTCCCGCGCGACGCGGCGGGCAGGCCCGCGAGCGCCTGCGCGATGGCGGCCTCTTCACCGGCGGCCAGTTTCGGCTTCTTGCCCGCCGGCCACCCGGCCGCGAGCCCGGCGACGAACCGTTCGGCGACGGCGGGCCTGGACTGGCTCACCGCGGCCAGCAGCCCGGTCAGTGCGGTCTGGTCGTCGCGCCCGGCGAAGCTGCGCGCGGCGGCCTCGACGGCGTCCAGCACCGCGGCCCGGTCCGGCAGGCCCTTCATGTCGGCCAGGAAGAAGGCGTCGTGTGCGGACGCGGCGGCCAGAACCGCGGCCCGCGTCGGGGCGTCCGGGTCGGTCAGGGCCGCCAGCGCCGTGGTGAGCCGCCCGCCGCCCGCCGCGCTCGCCGGGAGTTCGGCCAGCGCGAGCAGCCCGGCCAGTTGCACCTTCGGGCTGGCGTCGGCGAACACCGCCGCGGGCAGCTGCGCGAACCACTCCGCCTGGCGCGGCACCACGGCCAGCGCCGCGACCCGCACCGCGGCCGACGGGTGCGCCGCGGCCGCGACGGCCGCCTTCGCCGCGGCCTGGTTCTTCCCGTCGAGCGCGCCGAGGGTCGCGAGCGCGTGCAGCGCGTGAACGACGCCGGGGTTGTTCCCGGTCTCGTCCACCGATTTGTCCTCGAGCGCCTTCAGCAGCGCGCCCACGGTGTCCGCGCTGGCGCTCGCGGTCAGCAGGCGCTGGGCGTGGAGCCGCCACGTCATGTTCGGGTGCTTCAGCGCGGCGATCAACTGGTCCGGCGTCGCGTCCTTGAGGGAGAACGGCTTCTCGTCCTTCGCCTTCGCGTACACGACGCGGTAGATGCGGCCGTGCGTCCTGTCGCGCAGCTCGGTCTCGTAGGCGTTGCCCTTGCCGTTGCGGAAGCC
>JBJSXS010000974.1:0-3348 GCA_046086545.1 Gemmata sp. | reverse complement strand
ACCTGGGCGCCGCGAACGCGAAGTGGCGCACCGAGGACGCGCTCCCCGGGAAGGGGCGCATCCTCGCGGCGGGCGCGTCGTTCGACGGGAAGTTCTGGATCGCGGGCGGGGCCGAGCTCGTGCCCGGAAAGGGCGGCAAGGTCGAGCGGCGCTACCTGGCCGACGCGCACTTCCACCAACCGACAAAAGGTTGGGGCCGGGCACCGGCGCTGCCGGCGCCCGCGGTCGGCGCGCCCTCGCCGGCGCCGGCCGACGCGACCGGGTTCTACGTCCTCGGGGGCGACGACGGCTCGCAACTCACCGCGCCGCCCGCGAGGCACCCCGGGTTCAGCAACAAGGCGCTGCGCTTCGACGCGAAGAAAGGCGAGTGGGTCGGAGCGGGCGAACTCGCGGCCCCGCGCGTAACGGTGCCGGTAGTCGAATGGGACGGCGCGTGGGTGGTTCCGAGTGGCGAAGCGCGGCCCGGGGTGCGCTCGCCCGAGGTGTGGCGGCGCCGAGCGGCTCAAAATGAAAAGTGAAAAGGAAAAGTGGATGTGAGCAGCTGAGGTATTCTGTCGTTCATTTTTCCGCTTCCGCTCTTCATTTTGAACCGGGTCGCTCATGCCCTCTCCTTTCCCCTCGCTCGCTCGCCTGGCGTGGCTCACGGTCGCGCTGCTGTGGCCGGTCGCGCTCCTGAACTACCTCGACCGGCAGATGCTGGCGGCGATGAAGTTCTCCGTCATGGGCGACATCCCGAGCATCGGGACCGAGGCCAACTGGGGCTTCATGCTCGGGCAGTTCAAGTGGGTGTACGCGGTCCTGAGCCCGATCGGCGGGTACGTCGCGGACCGGTTCAGCCGCCGGTTCACCATCTGCGGCAGTCTGTTCGTCTGGTCCGCGGTGACGTGGTGGACCGGGCGCGTCGCCTCTTACGACGAGTTGCTGATCGCGCGCGCGCTCATGGGCATCAGCGAGGCGTTCTACATCCCCGCGGCGCTGGCGCTCATCGCCGACTTCCACACCGGGGGCACGCGCTCCCGGGCCGTCGGGCTGCACCAGATGGCGATCTACTGCGGGGTCATCACCGGCGGGTTCGGCGGGTACGTCGCGGACGAGCCGGCGCTGGGCTGGCGCGTCGCGTTCACCGCGTGCGGCGCCTTCGGGATGCTGTACGCGGGGCCGCTGGTGCTGCTGTTGCGCGACGCGCCCCGCGCGGAAGGCGAGACGAGCGGCGCGACGGTATCTCCGGCCCGCGCGGCCGCCGAACTGTTCACGAACGTGTCGTTCGTCCTGCTCGTGCTCTACTTCACGCTGCCCGCTCTGGCGGGGTGGGTGGTTCGCGACTGGATGCCGGCGATTCTCAAGCAGCAGTTCAACATCGGGCAGGGGAAGGCGGGCGTTGCGGCCACGCTGTACTGGCAGCTCGCGGCGATTGTCGGCGCGCTGGGCGGCGGGTGGCTCGCGGACCGGTGGATGCGCCGCACCGCCCGCGGGCGCATCTACTTGAGCGCCATCGGGATGTGCCTCATCATCCCAGCGATGTTCGGGGTCGGCAACGCGGGCACGCTTGCGGTCGCGGTCCTGTTCCTCGTCCTGTTCGGCGTGGGGTGGGGGTTCTTCGACTGCAACAACATGCCGATCCTGTGCCAGATCGTGCGGCCCGAACTGCGGGCCACCGGGTACGGGATCATGAACCTGGTGAGCATCAGTTGCGGCGGCCTCGCGGACTGGGGCTTCGGCGCGATGCGCGACCGCGGGGCGGCGCTGAACGTCATCTTCAGTGTGTTCGCCAGTGCCGCGATACTGTCGGTGGTCCTGGTGCTGCTCATCCGGCCGAACTCAAGCACGGAGAGGAAGGAGAGTCGCGAAACGGTGTGAAGGCATAAGGGCGTAACGGCTGGATCATTTCACCCTTCCTCCCCTACCCTTCCCTTTTCCGTCGTCTGCTTGACCGGCACGGCTTCGCGCGCCCCGGCGCGGATCGCGCCGGGGCGCGCGGATTGCTCCAACCCCTTCTCACGGTCGCCGGGGATAATCCCCTGGGCGTGTCGCCACGACCGCCAGGAGGAGGGACGCCCGATGAAGTGGCTACTGATGTTCGCGTGTGCGATCCTCGTCGGCTGCGGGTTGATCTACGGCATCGCGCACGCGGTCCTGCCGCACCTGATCGCCCCTCACCTGCTCCCACACGCGCAGGCGCGAGAGGCGCCGCGCGGATTGGTCGCGAGAGCGGTCGCCTGTGCCGGTGGCGCAGTCGGAAGTGGCATCTCGCACGGGGAGTGCGCGCTTGCGTCGCGCTGAGCGTGGGTGATGCTTCACCGGGTGGAACGGCCCCGGAGCCGAGGTCGTCTCTGTGCCTTCCGACCAAGTCTGCCCGGCGAGCTAATTCCATGCCGGCGCAAGTTTCGGGGCCTGGGGCGTTACGGGGGCACAACCCACAACGCCACAAACGGACCCGGCGCGTGCTCACACACATCACAATCACCCTTCTGTACGTCGCCCTGACTGCGAGTGTGGCCTACCAGATCGTCACCGCGGCGCGGCTCGCGGCGCGACTCGCGCGGCGGCGGGCAAAGGCGGTCACGACGGCACACAAGGCCGCTTCGAGTTCTCACAACGCGCACCGGTCCCGCGCGTCCAACTTTCGCAGACGCGACTACCGGCCGGCCTTGCGGGCGGCGAACACGGTCCCGGCGAGGGCCTGACGGCACACCGGTTGCGCCGGTCCTGGCGACTGGTCCGCATGATGTGCCGGACGCACGGTCGTTGCCGCAACCGGTAGAGGGGCCCGTACCCCGTCCCACGTTTGGTATGCTCGTCGCCATCGCGCTCGCCCTCTCGCCCGCCGACGGCGAGGACGTAAAGAAGAAGACCAACAACAGCGGCACCCACGAGAGCGAGGCGGCCAGGGCCGCGACCAACAAGTCCACGACGACCGAGAAGAACGGGACGAACGAACACACGCACACCTGCCCGGCGAGGCTTCACGTCCATTGCGGTTGACGGGGGGTCGCGCGTCTGCCTAGACTTCGCACCCACTCCGAACGGAGGCCTCACTATGACGCTCCGCCCCGCGTCGCTCGGTTGCGCGGTTGCCGTTGTCCTCGCCGTTACCGGCCCGGCACAAGCCGGTCTCGTGCCCACTGTGGTCACGGTCACTCCGGACAACGGCACATTCCGGTGGGCGTACTCACTGGTGCTGCCCGGCTACATGCGGCTCCAGTCGGGCGACTACTTTAGCATTTACGACTTCAACGGGTTCGTGCCGGGCAACACCGGCGCGCCGGCCGGGTGGACGTTCTCGGGGCCCGCCGTCGGCCCGCAACCGCCACATGTGGCGGTCACCGACGACCCGGGCGTTGCGAACCT
>JBJSXS010000973.1:0-4221 GCA_046086545.1 Gemmata sp. | reverse complement strand
CGATCACCTGGCGCCGGGGCCGCACCGCTCCCGCTCGACGGGTTGGTGGGCCAGTTGGCCCCGGACTTGATCCACTCTGTGATCGCCGCGAACTCGTCGGGCTTCAACTTGCCGCTCGGTGGCATCTTGAGTTCGCCGGTGTAGTCGGTCGCCTTGACGAGCAAGCTCTCGCCTGGCTTGCCGGGAACCACCGCCGGGCCGCTGTCGCCGCCCTTGAGCAGGGCCGCCCGGGCGTCCAGTCGCAGCCCGCCCTTCGCCTTCTCCGGCCCGTGGCACGACTGGCACTTCTCGAAGAGTAACGTGTGGACGCGCATTTCCAGCTGATCATCGGCCGCACCCACTGGTGCGGCTACCGACCCCAGGCCGGCCGCGAGTAGACTGACGGCGTACGTCGGCATCAGGGAGAGCGCGCTGTAAATCGAGCACTTCATTCCAAAATCCCTGCAAGGATCTGTCGAGATGCTGTCTCGGGTGCTGGGGCACTCCTGCCCCCTCGCGGTTATCAGGTCGATTGGATTGCGTCATTCGACTTGAGAATTGCCTTCGGGCACTGCTCGAGGAGCAACTCGAGGGGCCACCTGCGCGAAGTCCAACTTGGTGCGTCAATTTGTCAAGTTCACCCGTCACGGCTCGAGCGTTATCTGCAGGTTGTCTTCCCGTTCCGCTCGTGCTCCGAATGCACCCGATCCGGTTACCCCGACCGCGTGGGCGCAACTCGCTCACCGCGCGCGGAACCAACCAAACCGTCGGGGCACACCGCGCATCCGGGAGGCCCTCAGTTCGGTTGTGCTGTGCTGCTGTTCGGGTACTCGCGGCTCCCCGGTGGTCTCACTCACTCGGCCGGGTCTAGCACGAGCAGGTGCAACCCGCGCACGTAGTCCTTTACGTTGACGCGGTACGCCTGCATGTGCGGCGAGGCCGAGTGCGCCTTGAGTGCGGCGAGGTCTTTCCACTTCTCCACGACGACGACCTTGTCCGGGCCGACCCTGGCCTGATTGGAAAGGTCGGTCTCCGAGTCGACCGCGGGCCCGTATTCGATGCAGCCCTTTTCGGCGCGGACGTCGGGGATCAGCTTGCGGAACACGGCCAGGTAGGCGTCACGCGTGCCAGGCGCGAGTTCGATGGTGGCGATGACGTGGATCACTGTAACCGCTCCTTGTGGCTCTCGATGTGATTCCGCAGGTCGGCGGCTGCCTCCGCGACCCGCCCGGCGGCGAGAAGGTCAACCAGGCGGCGGTGGCTCTCGATGCCGAGTCGCCATTCCGCGCGCTTGACACTCTCGCGAAACCGCTGGAAGAAGACGGTCAGCAAGTCGCCGAACGCCATCAACGGCTTAAGGCCGCTGGCTTCCAAGAGCGTTCGGTGGAACCGGACGTCGAGATCGATCCAGCACTTCAGATCGCGGGCGGAACGAAACCTTTCGGCCAACTCGCGGAGACCGGTTTCGATCCCGGGATCCCACGCCATGCTTCGGACGACATGGGGCAGGGCCCCCGTTTCGACTATCACGCGGCTGTCGATCAACTGGTGCGGGTCGGCGTCGAGCAGGCCGGAATGGAAGCCGAGGTGTTCGGTCACCCGACCCATGTCGATCCGGCCGACATTTAACCCGACGCCGGTCTTCGCTTCGACGATGCCGAGAAACTCCAGTGCCTTCGTCGCCTCTCGCACGCTCAGTCGGCTCACCCCGAGCGTTTCGGCCAGTCGCGTTTCCGTGGGCAATCGGTCCCCGGGCGCGAGATTGTGAGAGACGATGTACCGCTTGATCTGCTCGGCGGCCTGGTCGCGGAGTTTCGGTCGACGCAGCGCTTGCATGGCGGGAACTGGTCTTTCTCGGGGGCGCTGCGTTGACGGGACAGGGACACATTGTTAGTTTATCTGATAATCTGATCCAGTCAAGTGTGTCTGGGAACTCCCATGCCTGTCGCGGCCGTCACGGATTACACGTTCCCCTCGCTGGAGATCGAGGAGGCCATCCTCCGGGCCGCCGGTGCCGAGCTCCGGGTCGGCACCGACAAGGCGATCGCGGCTCTGAAGGCACTCGTGACCGACGCCGACGCGGTGCTCACGCAGTTCGCGACGATCAATGAGGACGTCATCGGGTCGATGCGGCGAGTCAGGGTGATCGTGCGGTACGGGATCGGCGTCGATAACGTCGATTTGAGGGCGGCGAGCGCACGCGGCATTCCCGTCTGCAACGTGCCGGATTATTGCATCGACGAGGTGGCCGATCACACCCTGGCGTTCATTCTGGGTGTCACGCGGCAGGTCCTGCCCAACGCGCTGCACGTGCGAGAGGGCAAGTGGGGGCTGGCGACGCCACTCGATCAGTTGCGGACGCTGCGCGACCAGACGATCGGACTGGTGGGCTTCGGTCGGATCGGACGTGAAGTCGCCTCCCGCTTGGCTCCGTTCAAGTGTCGGCGGTTGGTTCATGACGCTTTTGTCCCTGCCGACGCCGTGCGGGCCGCCGGCTGCGAACCGGTCGCGCTCGATATTCTTTTGGCCCAGTCCGACATCGTTACGCTGCACTGCCCCTCGACACCGCAGACGAAAAAGTTGCTGAACGCCGACTCCCTCGGACGGACGAGGCCCGGCGCTGTAGTGGTGAATCTCGCACGCGGCGATTTGATTGACACCCCCGCCCTCGTGGCCGCGCTGCGGTCGGGGCAGGTCTCCGCCGCGGCGCTCGACGTTTGCGACCCCGAGCCGATCCCGGCCGACAGCCCGCTGCGGTCCCTGCCGAACGTCGTCACGGCCTCCCACATCGCGTCGGTCAGTCCCAGAGCGGTGCGAACGCTGCGCGAGACGGCAGCGGCGATTGCGGTGCGGGCTTTGCGGGGCGAGCCGCTTCCGAACGTCGTGAACGGGGTGACCCGATGAGCGCGGCCAGGGTGCTGGTGACCGGGGCAGGTGGGTTCATAGGAACCTGGGTGTTACGCGAACTGCTCGGGCGCGATGCGAACGTGGTGGCCCTCGACGTTCGGCCGGCGACCGCGCGCTGGTCGCGTGTCATAGGGGCGAGGGCCAAGGACGTTCTTTTCGCCGGCGCGCCTCTGACCGACCGGGACGCGCTTCGGGCCCTGATCGAGACCCACGGGGTTACCCACGTTGTCCATCTGGCCGCGCTGCTCACGCCGGACTGTCAGCAAGATCCGTTTCGTGGCTGTCAGGTGAACGTCCTCGGCAGCACGGCGGTCTTCGACGCGGTGCGGCTCGCGGGAACGGTCCGGGCGGTTTCGTTCGCCAGTTCCTATGCCGTATACGGTGAGGGCGGCTCGAAGGGGGCCCAGCCGCCTATGTTTTACGGTGCGTTCAAGCATGCGGTCGATTTGATCGCGGGGCAGTACTGGCGGCACTTCGGGCTGCGCTCCTTGGCGATTCGGCCGCACGTGGTGTACGGTCCCGAACGCGAATCCGGGCTGACGGCCGGGCCGTCGCTGGCTTGTCGGGCGGCCGTGCGCGGCGAGAGTTACGAGATCGGCTACACCGGCGTCGCCGGCTACGACTACGTAGAGGACGTCGCGCGCGCGTTTGTGCGGGGCGCTCTGGAGTGCCCGGCCGGGGCGACCGTTGCGGACCTGCCCGGAGAGCCGGCGTCACCGCACGAGATCGCTTACCACATCGAGCGATGTTGTCCGGAGGCGGCCGGGCGCATCACGGTGTCCGGCCCGGCCATTCCATCAAACGTCCCGCCCGCACCGAGCGACATTCGCCAGGTGCTGCCCGGTTGGGAGCCGACATCACTGGCGACCGGCATCGCCAGGACGATCGCGTACTACCGCCGAATTGACGCGCCAGGCAACCCGGCCGCAGCGGAAGGAGATGTGCAATGAAGTCGAACCGCGTAGCTCCCGCGCGCGTTTCTGTGCCCAGGGCCGTCCTGTGCGTCGCCGTTGTTGCCGCTTTAGGCAACTCCGGCGATGTGGCGGGCGTGGAACCGCGGTTCGTTGACCATTCGCTCCTCGTCGCGCCGGAGTACCCGTGCACCTGGCCGAGCTACCCGTTCCCGCGGTTCGCAATCACCCACCAACGGAAGATCGGTCGCGAGTCGGCATACAACGTAGACGTTCTGCTGATCGACGGCAACACCGGAACGCAACTCGACGTGCCCCCGCACTCGGTCGCCCGGCCGGACTTGAAGCGCGAGAAGTCGGGGCCGCTCGGGCTGGCGTACACGGACAAGATCGGGCCGTGGCAGTTCGGCGGCGAGGCGTGCGT
>JBJSXS010000972.1:0-2740 GCA_046086545.1 Gemmata sp. | reverse complement strand
GTGCTTTGTCAGCCGCGCGCCGACGGCCGGCGTCGCGCTGGGACTGCCCGCCTCCGGCCCGCGCCGCGCATCGCTCCCGCACGGTTCGAGCGCCGCAAGGGCGTCTGAACCGTCGGCCAGCAGGATGCGCAGGCGCGTCAGCTCCGAGTCCCAATTGGAAGGGAGCAGGAACGACATCAGCTTGAGCACGGCGAGCGCGTCGGCCGCGTCCCACGCCGACGGCTCGCCCCCGGCCAGCGCGAACTCGTGCGGCCTCCAGGGGAGGCCGCGCGTGAGGGCGGCGTTCACGCCCGCGGCGAACGCGTCGAACGCGGCGCGCGCGTCGGCGTCGAGCGCCTTGTGCTGTGCTTCCGCGGCGCGCCGGAACCCGATGTGCCGGCTCATGCGGTCGGCCGGCAGCGCGCCCGGCCCGACCCACGCGGCCAGCGTGCCGCGCCCGATGCGCAGCAGCACTTCGAGTTGCCCCGCGCGGTCCTGTCCCTGGCAGAAGCCCAGCGCGAAGTGCGCGTCCGCGTCGGTCGCGGCGTCAACGTGCGGGACGCCCCACTTGTCGCGCCGGATGGTGACGGGGGCCGAGAGCCCCTGAACGCGGAGTGCGCCGGAGGTGACGGGCAACCGGCGGCCCAGTGCGAGCCGCAGCAGGACGCGGGTGAAGCTCATCCCGACATGATACGGGCGGGGGCGCGCTCACTTCGCCGGGAACAGGAGCGGCATCGCCTTCACGACCGTGTCGATGGCCCTGTCGTCCAGTTCGCCAGCGCGGAACGCGAAGTTCGCGACCACCTTCTGCTTGGTGAACAGCAGCACGGTCACCTCGGCGCCCTTGTTCAGGTTGTACGACGGCGGGCCGTCGGCGTCCTCGAACGCGCCCACCGGAGCGCTCTTGAGGCCCTGCTTCTGCGCCCACTTCGCCAGCGCGTCGAGGTCGGCCTTCTCGGCGAGGAGCGTCATCCACGCCTTGCACCCGGTCTCCTTTTTCGCGAGCGCCTCGGCGTCGAGCTTCGCCATCAGATTGCCCACCGAATCGGACGCGGAGCGGGCGAACACGACGACCGCGGGCTTGTCGCCCTCGTGCTGCTCGCAGATGTAGCACGTCTGCTGGCCGCGCTGCGGGCCGGTAGCGACCAGGAAGCTGTACGGCCCCGGGCGCTTGCCGACCGGCGTGCCCGACACGCACGGTTCCGCGCCGGCGACCGTGAGGGCCGCGGCGAGGGCGAGAGCCGGGCAGAAAAGGATGCGCGTCATGGTGGGGTCGTGCTCGTGCGCCGCTTGCGGCTTACAGATTCGTGCTTGTGTGTCACTCGCCAGAAGCAGTCGCGGCGGGTTTGGCGACCTTCGTCGCGCGCCTCGCCATGTCGCCCTGGACCGTGGCGAAGTCCTTCGGGTCCGCCTTTGCCCAAACGCGGTGGGCGAGTTTCAGGTACCGGGCGGCTTCGTCGCCGCGCCCCAGGCGCTCGCACAGCGCCCACATCCCGAGCGCGCCGCGAACGCTCCCGGCGTCGTGCGCGAGCGCCTCCTGGAACGCCTCCTCCGCGTCGGCCGCGCGCCCGGCTTCGAGCGCGCCGACGCCCCATGATTCCATGAAGGCCGCGCCGTTGCCCCACGCGTGGTGGCCGAACTCGTTCTTGGTCGCGTCCACCGCCTTTTTGAGCAACTTCAGCCCGGCCTCGCCCTCGCCCTTCTGGCACAGGTGGCGCCCCTGCACTTCCCACAACCTGCGCTCGAGGTTCTTGTCGGCCTTCTTCGTCTGGGCCGACTGGCGGAGGGTGTCCACCTCGCGCCCGGCCTGCTCGGTGTCCCCCTTTTCGAGCGACACGAGCGCCGCGTAGTACGCCCCGTTCGCCTTGTCCGTGCGGCGGAACTGCTCCACCAGACTCTGTGCCTCGGACCAGTCGCGCTGTGCGATCGCGGCCCGCAGCCAGTCGGCGCGGAAGCTGTACTTGTAGCTCTCGGCCAGGGCGCGCAGGGCCTTCAGCTCCGCGAACCGGCCGTCGTGGGTGAGGCTCTTGGACAGGACGTCCATGTGGTGGTTGAACTGGTGGTCCTCGCCCGGCGTGACGCCCTGGAGCTTGTGGTACGCGACCTGAAGGTCGACCGCCTTGGCGCTCCAGTCGGTCGTCTCGCCCCACTTCCCGATGCGCGTGCCCAGGTGCGCCTGCATGTGGTGCGCGTGCGGGAGGCCCGGGGAGGACTTGATGTAGTTCTCGGCGTACGGCCAGCCGAGCGCGGGGCGCCTGACGTTCTCGTAGAAGTGTACGAACTCGTGGTTCGCCCCCGGGTGCAAAGGGTTCACGCGCAACAGCGCCTTGTAGAACACCGCGGTCGCGTTCGGGCCGGCGTCCGACGCGACCTGCGCGCGCCAGAACCAGCCTTCCTCGTCATCGTCGTGGAGCATCAGCAGTTCGTCGAGCGACTGCGCCGCCTTCTTCTTGCGCTCGTCCGGGCCGACCCCGGGCCACATGCCCTTCTCCTGCAGCCGCGCCTGGATGTGCAGTTGCTCGCGCTGGTTCGCCTTCGGCATCATCCGCCGGGCGCTGTCGAGCGAGTAGTCCACCGCGTTCTTGCCGACGCGGTCCGGCAGCTTGCCGTACGCCAGGCCGCCCAGGAGCGCGACGTAGGGCGACGCGGACGGCGCCACCCCGGGCCGGCCCCACTTCTCCAGCGACCGCGACAGCATGAGCCACGCGTAGGCGCACTCGGGGTCGTGCTGGAGCGCGGTCTCGAACGCCCGGGCGGCCTC
>JBJSXS010000971.1:0-2615 GCA_046086545.1 Gemmata sp. | reverse complement strand
GTGTCCGAAGCGGCGGCCCGCGGCGAGCCGTTCGCGGTGGCGCGGCGGCCCGGGGACCGCGTGCTGGCCGGGTCCGCGTCGTTCGACTCCACGTTCCGCATCGAGGCCACCGCCCCGGGCACCGCGCGCGAGATCGACCGGCTCCTGCGCGCGGTCGAGGAGGCGCGTGACGCCCCGCTGTCACTGCAGGCGCGGGCGGACCGCCTGGGGCGCTGGTTCCTGCCGCTGGCGGCGGCCGCCGCGGCGGGCACCTTCGCGTACTGGGCGCTCTGCACCGCGGCCGGGTGGGAAGCCGCGCTGTTCAACTCGATGTCGGTCCTGCTGGTCGCGTGCCCGTGCGTGATCGGGCTGGCGACGCCGGTGGTGATCTGGTCCGCGCTCAACAGGCTCGCGGAGCGCGGGCTGATCGTGCGCGCCGGGGACGTGATCGAGCGGCTCGCGGAAGTCGACCGCGTGATGGTCGACAAAACGGGCACGCTGACCGACGACCGGTTCGCCCTCGTGAGCGTGGAGACCTTCTGCCCCGAAGCCGCACGCGCGCAGTTGCTCGGCTGGCTCTCGCTGGTGCAAGGGCAAAGCAGCCACCCGGTCGCGAAGCCGTTCGCGGACCTGCCCAGGCCGTTCGCGCCGGGCGCCGGGCCGCGCGTCGAAGCGCTCACCGCGGTGCCCGGGTGCGGGGTCAGCGCGCGGCTGGTCGAGGGGAACGGCACGCGGCACGAGGTGAAGGTCGGCACGCCGGAGTGGGTCGGGGGCCCGCGCCCTTCCGACGCGGCGACCAAAACCGTTCACGTGTCGGTCGGCGGCGAACTCGCGGCGGTCGCGACGGTGCGGGAGCGGCTGCGCGAGTCGGCCGCGGAAGCGGTCGAGCACTTCGGGCGCATCGGGCTGTCGGTGGAAGTGGTGACCGGCGACACCGCCGCCCGCGCGGAAGCGCTGCGCCTGCCCGGGGTGAGCGGCGGCCTGTTGCCGGACGACAAGCGGGCCGCGGTCGAGCGCGCGAAGGCCGGCGGCGCGAGGCCGCTGTTCGTCGGGGACGGGATCAACGACGCGTCCGCGCTGGCCGCGGCACACGTCGGGGTGGCGCTCGCGTCCGGCACGGACCTCGCGGTGAGCGCGGCCCCGGTCACGCTGTACGGGGGCGACCTGTCCGCACTGCCGTGGGCGGTCGAATTGAGCCGCGCCGCGGTGCGCGCGGTGCGCCGGAACCTGGCCCGCGCGGTGGCGTACAACCTCGTCGGGATGGCGCTGGCCGCGTGCGGCGTTCTGCACCCGGTGGTCGCGGCACTGCTGATGGTGGCGTCCAGCTTCACGCTGCTGTGGTCGGCGGCGCGGGTGCGGGCGGAACCTCCGCCCCCGGCGCCCCCGCCTCTCGGGGCGGGGGCCGGGGGCGGAGGTTGTTCGCTCGCGCACGCCCTCGCCCTCGCGCTCCAGGGCGTCGTCCTCCTGCTGCTCCTCGCGCCGCTGCGCGAGCCGCGGGCCGCGGCGCTCACGCTCGCGGCGTTCGCGCTCGCGGGCGGCGCGCTCGGGCTGGCGTGGCGCCGTTACGCGGTCCCGCACTGGCTCGACATGTGCGCCGGCATGCTGACCGCGGGCAACCTCGGGATGCTCCTCGGCTGGTGGGCCGACGCCGGGTTCGCGCCGCTCGCGCGCGCGTGCTGCACCTGCGCCGAGGCGAGCGGCGGGTTGTGGATGTGGGTCGGGATGCTGGCGCTGGCAAACGCCGCGATGCGGTTGCTCGCCCGGTGCCCGCCGCCGAGCCGCGCGCACGCAGCCGCCATGTACACGGGCGGGAACGCCGGGATGGCGCTCGGGATGCTGCTCGGCGGGTGGTGCGCCGGGCGCGCGGAGGTCGGGCATCAGGTCGCGGCGGTCGCGCTCAGCTTCGCCGGGATGACCGTGGGAATGACCGCCGGGATGCTGGCGGGGACTTGGCTGTGCGAGCGCCTCTACGCGTACTTTTTGACGAAGTAGTACGCGGACAGCCCGAACCCGATCACGATGACCGCGTAGCGCACGTAGCTCGCCGGCAGCCGCCGCGCGACCCGCGCCCCGATGTACCCGCCCAGGACCGCGGACACGGCCATCATGAGCGC
Source organism: Gemmata sp. (assembly GCA_046086545.1). GTDB lineage: Bacteria > Planctomycetota > Planctomycetia > Gemmatales > Gemmataceae > Gemmata. Next base: position 522 of record JBJSXS010000971.1, on the reverse strand, counting down.
GTACCGCCAGTTCACCAGGTCGTCGCGGACGAACACGAACACGCTCGCGGCGTTGATCGAGGCCGCGAGGAACGTCTTCACCGCGTTCATCCGGTGGATGTCGCCGACGCCCATGAATCCAAGGGCACTGAGCATGAGGATGCCGATCCCGGCCCCGAAGTACCCGCCGTAGATGGCGACCAGCAGTTGAAACCCGATCACGAGCGCCTGCGTGGTCGCGCCCGGCTCGTGCCGCTCCGCGTGCGCGCCGCCCTTCGCGGCCCGCGCCTTCACCCACCGGGAGAGCGGCGCCTGCACGACGAACAGCACCGCGGCCGTGAGGATGAGCCAGGGCACCAGCACGTCGAACAGTTCCTTGTTCCTGCCGACGAGCCACGCGCCGACGAACCCGCCCACGATGCTCGGGCCGACCATCCGCGCCACGAACCGCCGGCACTCCCACAGCTCCTTGCGGTAGCCCAGAGCGCCGGCGAACGACCCGGGCAGCAGCGCGACGGTGCTGGTGGCGTTGGCGACCGCGGC